>JASBUM010000537.1 GCA_030147905.1 Acidimangrovimonas sp. | reverse complement strand
AGCGCGATTGCAAAGGATGGTATTGCCGCCGGCGATGTTCTGGACCAGGGCATTGGCGAAGCCGGGCGGATGGCGCCAGGGCGCCGAGGGCCGGCTGTGCGACAGATCCGCGTCGCAGATCCAGCTGCGGCTGCAGTAGAGCGCCGGCCGTTCGGGCGGCAGCGCGGCCAGCGCCGCGACCGCGCGTTCAAGCTTGTCCGGCAGCCAGACGTCGTCCTGGTCGCAGAAGGCGAGATAGGGCGTGGCGGGGGAAACCCGGCTGGCGAGATCAAGGAAATTGCGCGCAAATCCCCGCCCGGGGCCGCGAAGGATGCGCAGGTCGCGTTCGGGATGGGCGGCCGCCCACGCAAGGATGCGCGTGGCCCCGCCGTCGACGGAGCCATCGTCACCGACCAGCAACTGCCAGTTGCCATGGCTCTGGGCGGCAAGGCTGTCGAGCTGCGCCTCGACATAGCGGGCACCGTTGCACAGCGCGAGCACGATGGCGACGCGATCGTCGCCGGCCGTCTCGCTTGCGCGATTTGCGGGGCCCGGGCGTCCGGCCGCCTGCGTGTAAAGATGCGGATCTGGCGGCGCGTGATGCATGGGGCCCTCATCGTGATCGGGGCGACGATAGGGTGCCAAGGTTAAAGGCGGCTGAAGACAGCCTGGCGGCGGTATCTGTGGCATCTCCATCGCAAGCGCTGCATTTGTTCCGCCGGACCCGATCGGCGCTTGCGCCACGATGGAGCGGGCCACTACCCTCAACCCAAAATTGAGGAATTTTCGGAAGTGCGCGCGTTCATTCGTCACGCCGCGGTGGCCGGGCCGCTTGGCGTTCTGGTCGTGGCCGGCTTCACCGCCATCGGCCTTCGGGCCCAGGAAAGCACCCTGCGCCCTGCGGCGCCGGACCCGAGCCTGAATTTCTACGGGGTGACCGGGCTGATCGACATGCCCAGTGCGCAGGCGCAGCCCGATGCGACGTTGAACTTCGCGACCAGCAGCTTCGCCGGAATCACCCGCAGCGCGCTGTCTTTCCAGATCACGCCGCGGCTGTCGGCGACCTTCCGCTATACCGCGCTCAGAAACTGGGGATACGGATCGAGCGGAACCTATTATGACCGCAGCTTCGACCTGCGTTACCAGATCCTATCGGAAGGCCGCTACCGGCCGGCCGTGACCGTCGGCCTGCAGGATTTCGTCGGCACCGATCTTTATGGTGCGGAATATCTGGTGGCGACGAAGACCGTGGCACGGGGGCTGACGCTGACCTTCGGGCTGGGCTGGGGCCGGCTTGGCAGTTACGGCGCCTTCGGCAGCCCGCTCGGCCCGCGGCCGGCGGCGACCGTCGGTGTCGGCGGGACGCCTTCCGTGCGGCAGTGGTTCCGCGGCCCCGCGGCACCCTTCGGCGGCATAGAGTGGCGCCCGACCGCGCGGCTGGGATTCAAGGTCGAATATTCGTCGGATGCCTATACGGCGGAGACCGGCACGCATCATCTGTTCAGACGTCGGAGCCCATGGAACCTCGGTGTCGAATACGAGGTGGCGCAGGGGATCCGCCTTGGCGTCTACGAGATGTACGGCGACCGGGTCGGGCTCAACCTGCAACTCGCGCTTCACCCCGATCGCCGACCGACCGGCAGCATCCTCGGCCCCGGCCCCGTCCCGGTGCATGTCCGCCCCGATCCGGCCCGGGTGCCTGCGGCATGGAAGACCGACTGGGTGGCCAGGCCGGACGAGAAGGCGCTGTTGCGCGACCGGACGGCGAAGCTTCTGGCGGCCGACGGGCTCGCGCTCGATGCGATCACCGTCGATGCGCATAGGGTCGAGCTTCGGTTTCGCGACCTGCGTTATCAGTCGCGGGCGCAGGCGCTGGGCCGCGCGGCGCGCGATCTCAGCGTGACGATGCCGGCCTCGGTCGAGACCTTCGTGCTGGTACCGGTCGAAAAGGGCATGGCGCTGGCCGCCGTCACCATGCGCCGGTCGGATCTCGAACATCTGGAATTCGCCCCGGACGCCGCCGCGCGGCTGCGGGCGCGGGTGCATCTGGGCAACGCCGGTGCGCTGGCGGCCGACGCGCTGCGCGGCAAGGACATGGGCCCGCGCCTGCGCTGGTCGATCGAACCCTATCTGCGCACAGCTCTGTTCGATCCGCAGAATCCGCTGCGCGCGGATCTCGGCGTGCGGCTTTCGGCGGCCTATGATCTCGCCCCGGGCGTGATCCTGTCGGGTTCGGTGACCAAGAAGATCATCGGGAACCTGAACACGTCGAACCGGACCTCCAATTCGGTGCTGCCACATGTGCGTTCCGACGCCAATATGTACGACAAATACGGCGACCCGGCGATCGAGCGGCTGACCGCCGCGTGGTACGGCCACCCCGCGGGCGACATCTATACCCGGGTGACGGCGGGCTATCTCGAGCGGATGTTCGGCGGCATCTCCGCCGAGGCGCTGTGGCAGCCGGCCAACAGCCGGCTGGCGCTGGGGGCGGAGCTCGACTATGTCCGCCAGCGCGATTTCAACGACCGTTTCGGTTTCCGGAATTACAGCGTCGCGACGGGCTATCTCTCGGCCTATTACCAGTTCCGCAACGGCTTCTTCGGCGAGATCGACGCCGGGCGCTACCTTGCCGGCGACTATGGCGCGACCCTGACGCTGAGCCGCGAATTCGCCAACGGCTGGCAGGTGGGTGCCTTCGCGACACTGACCAACGTGTCGTTCCAGCGCTTCGGCGAGGGCTCGTTCGACAAGGGGATCTTCCTTCGCGTGCCGCTCAACTGGGTGTTCAACCGCCCCGAGCGCGGTGCCTTCAACGCCACGATCCGGCCGGTCCTGCGCGACGGCGGCGCAAAGCTCGACGTCGCCGGTCGTCTGTACGATGTGGTACGGGCCTATCATGCGGGCACGCTGGACGGCCAGTGGGGGAGGGTGCTGCGATGAGCCTGGGCAGGATCGGGCTATTGCTGCTGGCGGCGGCGGCGGTTGCGGGCTGTTCGAACCGCAAGGAGGGGGTCTCGCTGCTTTCCGGGCTGCGGCAGGGCGCGGCGGCCATGCTGGCGGCCCCGGCTCCCGCGCGGCTGGTGGGGCCGACGTTGCAGCGGGCCTCGATCGAGGCCGCGAAGAAGCCGTTCATCTATGTCGCGATACCCGCCGGCAAGAAGGATGCGATCCTTGGCGTTGCGGGAAGGAACGGCGCCGTCACCACCTATGCGACGGTGGATGGCTCGACCGTTTCGCTGAGCGACGGGATCCTGGTGGCCACGCGCGGGCTGGGGCATGACCTGATGTCGGCGCGGATGCCTTCGCTTGCCCGGCTGCGAAAGGCGCGCGGGCCGGTCACGGTGGTGTTGTACCATCTGGGCCTGAACGATCAGACGCGTGCGCAGCGCTATTCATGCGACCTTGCCGACCATGGGGCCGATCCGGTCACGGTGGTGCAGAAGCGCTATGCCACCCGTCGGGTCACGCTGACCTGCGGGGGCGGAGACGGGCCGGGGTTCACCAACGATTACTGGATCGATTCGAAGGGTGTGATCTGGAAATCCCACCAGTGGGTCAGCTCGCTTCCGGGCTATCTGGATATCGCGCTCCTGCGACCCTGAGCGACGGTGGCAGTGGTGTGCAGGCAACAGGTTGTCGCGCGGCCGCGTCGCGGCCTTGGCCGCGCGATTTCGCGACCATGAATTCCGGCGGATTTCCGAACATTTTTCGCGCGTTTCGAAATTGCGGTTCAAGGATCGGCGGAAATGGGTTATCTCTATTCCATTCGCCGGATTTATTCCTTCCAGGGAGTTCCACCATGAAGAAACTATGCGCCATTGCCCTTCCGGTCATGATGGCGGCCAGCGGTGCCTTC
>JASBUM010000536.1 GCA_030147905.1 Acidimangrovimonas sp. | reverse complement strand
GTATCGGTCCGAATCCGGCAAGATGGCGACGCACAAGGCCGTCTACGAGGCGATCAACGCCTATACCGCGACCCTCGGCCAGCCGCAGGATGCCTTTTCGCCCGCGGCGCGTCTGACCGCGCTTCAGAACAGTTTCCAGACGCTGTCCGGCAATCCCGGCAGCGCCGCCGCGCAGCGCGGCGCGCTGGATTCGGCGGGGCGGATGGCGGACTCGCTGCATTCGGCCAACGGGGCGCTGGATCAGGTCCGGGGCGAAGTGACGATGGAGATCAAGTATGACGTCGCCGACGTCAACCGGGCGCTGGCCAAGATCGCGGATCTGAACCGGCAACTGACAGGCGCCCAGGCCAATTCGGTGCCCGGCGCCGACATGCGCGACCAGATCGACCAGCTCGTGACCAGCGTTGCGGGCAAGCTGGATGTCCAGGTCGCGCAGGGCAGCGACGGGCGCGTCAGTCTCTATACCGGCGGGGGAAGCCCCCTGATCGAGGGCGGCGCAGTGCAGGATCTGCGCTATGACGTCTCGACCGGCAAGCTCTATGCAGGCCAGACCGAGATCACGCCCGGTGCGAGCGGGGTGCGCGGCTTCTCCAACGGAAGTCTCGCCGGTCTCTATCAGCTCAAGGATTCGATCCTGCCGAAGTTCCAGCTCCAGCTGGACGAGACGGCGCGAAGCCTGATGCAGAACTTCCAAAGCCGCGACGCCTCGCTTGCGGCGGGGCAGCCGGGGCTGTTTACCGATGCGGGCGCGGCCTACAACGCCACCAATCTGACCGGGCTGGCGGGGCGGATCGCGGTCAATGCCGCCGCCGACCCGGCACAGGGTGGCCAGCTCTGGCGCATGCGCGACGGCATGGGCGCCACCAGCCCCGGCCCGGCCGGCGATGCGACCCAGGTCAACGCCTTTCTGCAGATCTTCACGGACAAGCAGAATTTCGACCCTAACACGGGGCTTTCAAGCGGAATCACGCTTGGCGACTATGCCGCGAACATGGTCAGTGCCCAGCATGTCGCGGGCACCCAGGCGCAGAAGGATTACAACACCACCCGCACCGCGGCCGAGACGGTCAATTCCTCGCGCCGCGGGATCGAGGGGGTCAATCTGGATAACGAGTTGCAGAAGCTCATCGTCATCCAGCACAGCTATGCCGCGAATTCCAAGATGATGGGGGCGATCTCGCAGATGATGGATACGCTCATCCAGGCGGTCTGAGGAGGACGCAAATGATCAGCATCTTCAACCCGCTTTCCACGCTTCAGGCCAGTCTCGACGCGCGTCTCAACGTCGAACGCATGCAGGCGCAGATGCAGACCGCCTCGCAAGAGTTGTCGACCGGAATGCGCGCCGATGTCTACGGCGATCTCGGTCAGACCGCGGCGATCCCGCTCGGCCTGCGGGGGCAGAGCGACCAGACCGACGCGCTGGTCACCTCGAACAAGCTGCTGGGCAACAAGATGGATGTCATCGCCACCACGCTGGGGCGGATCCACGATACCGTGCAGCCGGTGATGGGCGACGCGGTTTCCAACCTCGACCAGCCGGGGGCGACGGCGCCGACGCTGCAGGTGCGGGCGCGCGCCGCGCTCGATGCGCTGACCAATGCGCTCAACACCGGCTTCGCGGGTGAGTTCATATTCGCCGGCACCAGCACCGACCGGCCACCGATGCAGGGCTGGGATCAGACCAATGCCGCCACCGGCCTGTCGCCGCAGGGCGCCATGCAGGCGATGGTCGCGGGTGGGCCGACGAGCGCGTCGGACGCGGCCTCGAAGATCGCCGAGATTCGCGCCGCCTACAATTCCGCCGATACCGCCAATCCGAACCGCAATTACGAGGCGACGTTCTACAACGGCACGCCGGCCACCAATGCCGCCGGCAACCCGAATGCGCGTGTTACCGCCCATATCGACACCAACGACACCATCACCTACGGCGTGCAGGCCAATGACGCGCCGATGCGCGATCTGATGCGCGGACTGTCGATGCTTGCCTCAACCGACGTGTCGAAGATCAAGGACGGCGCGGCCTACAAGGCCTGGATGAACGAGGCGGTCTCGGCTCTGACGTCGGGCATGGACGGGCTGCGCCAGGAACAGACGACGCTGGGCAGCCAGCAGCAGCTTGTGCAGCAGACGATGACCCGGCAGGGAGATCTGAAATCGGTGCTCAACAGCCGGATCCTGGGATATGAGGCGGTCGATCCCTATACCGCCGCCAGCCGGTTGAGCGCGCTGCGCAACCAGCTTGACGCGACCTATAGCGCCACGGCGACGCTGGGCAAGCTGTCGATCCTGAACTACCTGTAAGCCCCGCGGCGCGTTCAGCAGCCCAGGCCGAGGGCGGAGGCGCCGGTCTCCTCGCCGCGCCGCCGCGGCAGGCTGGCGACCCGGTCCGTGGCCGTCTCGCCATCGTCGCCCGGCCCGAACTTGTAGCCCCGGCCATAGACGGTCTCGATATATTGATGTCCGCTGGCGGCGGCCGCGGCGATCTTCTTGCGCAGCTTGCAGATATAGACGTCGATCACCTTGTCGAAGGGCTGATCGTCATCCATGCCGTAAACCGCATCATAGATCGCGCCCTTCGAGATCACCTTGTTGGCGTTGAGCGCGAGGTGCTGGAAGATCGCATGTTCGCGCCGCGACAGCCGCAGCCTTGCGCCCGACACCTCGGGGTCGCGGCCGTCGAAAAAGGCTCTGACCTCGCCCACGGTGACGCTTTCGGCGGCATGGCCATAGGTCCGCCGGTTGATCGAGTTGATCCGGCTCAGCACCTCGACCCCTTTCACCGGGCTGATGATGACGTCATCGGCCCCGTGGTCCAGCGCCTCGGAGGTGTCGCGGGAATTCTTGAAGTCGCGCATCACCACCAGCGGGTTGCGGCAGCCGGCCTCGCGCACGGCCCGGATTTGGTCAAGTACCGCCGGAGTCGCGCCGATCAGGATGCCGCGCGTGTCGCTGCCCTTGCGGTTGAGCACCGTCAGGTCGGAGGCGAAGAAGCTCTCGCCGATCGACAGCGGCGACATCCCCACCGCCTTCAGCTCTGCCAGCAGCGCGTCACGGCGGCCGGCGCGGGGCTCGAAGACGTAGATATACATGCTGGCTCCGCCGGTGTGTGATGAAAATGATGTATAAAACCTAGAAGAGTTAAGAACAGCGGTCAAGTAATAACGGATAAATCATGTAGACATTGGGCAGTTGTTAATCTATTCATGAAGCATGACCTGCCCGCGGTTGCCCGGCGTTTCGGGGGCGCGGATCCGAACGAGAACATGCGCATGTGGTTTTCCCGCCCGTCCCCGCAGCTTTCGCCCTGCCGCCCGCGCCGGATCGCCCCGAGGGTTCTGCGGGCGGTGGCGTTGTTGGGGTTGGCGGCCGGCTTCGCGTTCGGAAACCCGGCGGGTGTGCGGGCCGGAGTGCGGATCAAGGACATCGCCAGTTTCGAGGGCGTGCGCAGCAACCAGCTCGTGGGTTACGGTCTGGTCGTCGGGCTCAACGGGACGGGTGACCGGCTTGGCAACAGCCCCTTCACCCGCAAGTCGATCGAGGGCATGCTTGAACGGCTGGGCGTCGGCAATCTCAGCAAGGACAAGCTCAAGACCCAGAACACCGCGGCGGTCATGGTCACCGCCAACCTGCCGCCCTTCGCGCGCCGCGGATCGGCGATCGACGTCACGGTCTCATCGCTGGGGGATGCCAGCAGCCTGCGCGGGGGCACGCTGATCGTGACGCCGCTGGCCGGTGCCGACGGGCAGATCTACGCCGTGGCACAAGGGCCTGTCGCGGTCTCCGGCTACAGCGCGCGGGGCAAGACGGCGAGCGTGGTCGAGGGCGTGCCGACCGAAGCGCGGATTGCCAGCGGCGCCATCGTCGAGCGCGAGATCAAGTTCGACCTCAACAGCATGGCGTCGGTCCGGCTGGCGCTTCACACGCCGGACTTCACCACCGCCGAGCGGGTGCGCGCGGCGGTCGATCGCGTGTTGGGGCCGCGGGCCGCGAAGGTGCTCGATTCCGGCACGATCCAGGTGCAGCGGCCGCGCCGCATGGGCGTGCCCGAGATGATGGCCTCGATCGAGAACCTGACGGTCACCGCCGACACGGTGGCCAAGGTGGTGATCGATGCGAAATCGGGCACGATCGTGATCGGCCAGAACGTCCGCATCGCGCCGGTTGCCATCAGCCAGGGCGGCCTGACCGTGCGGGTGCGCGAAAGCTATCAGGTCAGCCAGCCGAATCCGATCACCATCGGCAAGACGGTGGTGGTCCCGCAATCAAGCGTGAAGGTGCAGGAAAAGAGCACCAAGTTCACGGTGCTCAAGGGCGATGTCAGTCTTCAGGATCTTGTCAACGGCCTCAACGCCATCGGCGTGACGGCGCGCCAGACGATCGCGATCTTGCAGGCAATCAAGGCCGCCGGCGCGCTGCACGCCGAGCTGGAGATCATCTGACCATGGCCATCACGGGCCCCGCCATCCCCCCCGTACCGCCCGCCGCGTCCGGTCCTAGGCCCGGCCCGGCCACGGGGTCGCCCGCTCAGCCCCCGCTTGCGGGCGCAGGACAGGCACCGCCGGCACAAGCGCGCGACAAGGCGGTGTCCAAGGATTTCGCCGCCGTCTTCCTGACCCAGGTGGTGGAGCAGATGATGAAGACGGTCAAGCTCGGCCCGCTCGACGGCGGGCAGGGCGAGGCCATCTGGCGCAGCTTCATGGCCCGCGCCATGGCCGACCAGATCGCACAGTCGGGCAGCACCGGGATCGCGCGTTCGGTCGAACGGATGATCCGCGCCTACAAGGGGAGTTGAGGCGAAAGATGACGGCGAATTCCAACGAACCTTCGCGCTTTGCTCGCCGGCTGGCCCAGAGGCGCGCGCTTGCGGCCGAGGACGGCGCCGTTGATGGCCCGGTCCCCACCGCCGAGGAGCGTGCCGCGCTCGCGGCCTTCGCCGAGGATCTCGAAGCCGTCACCGCGCTGTTGCACAGGGAAATCGCCGCGATCGGCGCCGGTGCGCTGGAAGAGGTGGGCGCGCTTTATGGCGCGAAGACCGCGCTTCTCGAACGTATCGCGCTGCGCGCACCGCTGGCGGAGCCGTTCCTCGGGTCGAAGGTGGCCGAGGTGCTGGACCTCCGCGGCCGGCTGGGCGCGTTGAAGGATGCGGTGGCAGAGGATAGTGCGCTGCTGGAGCGCATGGCGCAGGCCACCGACACGATCGTGCGCGAGGTCGAGAAGATCCGCGACCGCCACAGCCTGCGCGGCCTCTATGGCAAGAGCGGCCGGCCACTGCATGAACCCGCTGCGCCCCGCCGTCAGGTCGACAAGACGATCTGAGCGTTAAACTTGCGTTAACCTCCATTGCAACATCGCTTTTCACGGTCCCGGTCCATGACCGCGCCGTTTCCGGTCAGAAGACGGAAATATGGTGAATAAAAAAGACTTGAGGAAAGCAGATGTCTTCCATTCTCACCAACACCTCGGCCATGACGGCCCTGCAGACCCTTCAGACGGTCAACCAGGAGCTGAACACCACCCAGAGCCGGATCTCCACCGGCCTGAAGGTGCAATCGGCCAAGGACAGTGCCGCCTACTTCGCGATTTCCGAATCGATGAAGGGCGACAGCGGCATGTACAAGTCGATCAACGAAAGCCTGACGATGACCAAGAACTCGGTCTCGACCGCGTCGCTTGGTGCCCAGACGGTGAACAACCTCGCCCAGCAATTCGTGCAGCGGGTGTCGTTTGCACAGGGTTCGGGGGTCGACAAGTCCAAGGTGCAATCCGAACTCGACAGCCTGGTCTCGCAGATGAAGACCACCATCAGCCAGGCGACCTTCAACGGCAACGACCTGGTCACCTCGACCTCGGCGGTTGTTGTCGTGACCGGGATCTCGCGTGCGGGCGGCACCTTCTCGACCACGACGATGACCTTCAGCAAGGTCAACCTGCAGGCGATCGCCTCGACCCTCGGCCAGATCAAGATCAACACCACCACGGCGTCGTCCGCGGCGCTGCAGGCGGATCTGAACACGGCCCAGGGACAGCTGACGCTGGCCATCAACGCGGCGACCTCGCTCGGCGTCACCGAAAGCGCCCTGCAGACGCAGCAGGACTTCCTCGGCAAGCTGACCGACAAGCTCGACGCCGGTGTCGGCAAGCTGGTGGATGCCAACATGGAGCAGGAAGCGGCCAAGCTTCAGTCCTACCAGGTGCAGCAGCAGCTTGCGACGCAATCGCTCTCGATCGCGAACCGCGCGCCGCAGAACATCCTGAGCCTGTTCCGCTGATCGCGACCGTCACGGTCCGGAAAGGTCCCGCCCGCGCGGGGCCTTTCACCGCCGGCGGGGTAGCGGACGAAAAGCGGCTTTAACCCGCGTGTGCTACCCTGGGTTGAACAGAGGCGAGACGAATACAGGATGACGGAATGAGCTTTGCAGCCTACAAGCGGACGCTCGAGCAGACCGAAACCCCGCGTCAGATCGAAAGGCGCATCCTCGCGCGGCTGACCGGGCGGATGGAACGCTATTGCGCCGAATTCGACGGTGCCACCGACCACGGCGCGCGGCTTGCGCTTCTGGCGGCGGATCTGGGCCTGCATCTGTGGGAAAACGAACAGATCTGGCAATCCTTCATGTCCGACGTGGCCGAGCCCGACAACACCCTTCCCGGGCCGCTCAAGGCCGGGATCCTGTCGCTTGGCCATTGGGTCGAACGTCACACCCAGATGGTGATGCGCGGCGCCGCCCCGATCGCGCCGCTGGTCGACGTCAACAAGAACATCATCGCCGGGCTCGGCGGCGACCCGAACCCTGTGCAGCCCGCGGAGCCGGCTGCGGAAGGGGCCTGAGATGGGACTGAAGCTGACGCTCAAGCCCAACGAGAGGCTCATCGTCAACGGCTGCGTCATCCGCAATTCCGACCGCCGGCAGGTCATCACCATCGAGACCCGCGCCGATGTCGTGCGCGGCGACGATCTGCTTGACGAGGGCGACGCGGCCTCGCCCGTGCGGCTGGTCTATTTCCTGATCCAGACCGCGCTGGTGCAGGCCGATACGCGCGAAAAGCTGGTGCCGGTGATTCAGAGCCGGCTGGTCGACCTGACCACCATCTTCTCCGCCGACAAGCTCGGCGGCGTCTTCGAGGCCGCGACCCATGTCGCCGCGACCGACTTCTACAAGGCGATGACCGCCCTGCGCCCGCTGATGCGCCACGAAGAGGCGGTGCTCGCCTACAGCGCCGATCAGGCGCGCCGCGCGGGTGCCGGCGCGTCCCCGACCCCGGAGGATGCGCGGGAGGCCTGGCAATGATCTCGATCTCGGGCATGACCAGCCGCGTGGCGCTGACGCTTCTGGACAAGACCGAGACCGCGCAACTTCAAGGCATCCGCAACGACCCCGCCACCGCCCGCGCCATCGCCAATTTCCGCAAGGCGGTGGGCGGCATACAAAGCGCGAAGGATCTGGTCAACAATTACGATGTCTACAGCTTCGTGATGAAGGCCTTCGACCTCAAGGACCAGATGTTCGGCAAGGCGATGATCCAGAAGATCCTGGAAAGCAACCCGGCCGATCCGGCCTCGCTCATCAACCGGATGACGGACCCGCGGTTTGCCGATCTCTACAACGCGATGGGCTTCACCAACGCCGGCACCGCCAATCCCAACACCGGGTCGAGCGTCTGGCAGGACCAGATCGTCCAGCGTTTCGTCCAGCAGCAATACATCAACACCGAGGGCGCGCAGAACGCGACCGTCGGTGCGGTGCTGAACTTTCGCCAGAAGGTGGGTCAGGTCACCAGCTGGTACGATATTCTCAAGGACAAGAAGATGGGGGAATTCATGCGCACCGCGCTTGGCATTCCCCAGGGCGTGGTGAACCAGGACCTGACCCGTCAGGTGTCCCTGTTCCAGCAGAAATACGACATCACCAAGCTGCGCGACCCGGCCGAGGTTGCCCGGCTGGTCGACAAGTATGTCGCGCTGTCGGACGCCAAGAACGCCCAGCAGAACGCCGCGACGGATCCGGCGGTGACGATGATGGCGGGCGCGGCTGCCTTTGCTGCCGGCGGCCAGTTCGTGCCCGCCACGCTGAACATCGCGTCGATCGACCTCTCGGCCCTGAAGATCTACAACTGAATACGGCTCCCGGCGAGCTGCCGCGCGCCGGCCGGGCGGCAAGATCCCCGTCAACGGGGCGTGGGCGCGAGCGTCCATTGCAGCGACAGGCGCCGGTTCAGCCCGCGTGCGAGCGCCTGCGCGCGGGCCTCGATCGCGGCGGCCAGTTCCCGCCCCAGCGCCTGACCGCTGGTGACCCGCACCGTGATCGTTCGGGCGTCCTGCCAGCCGTCGACGACGACCCTGCCATGGCGGTCGAGGGTGATTTCCAGCCGCGCGTGAAGCCCGGGCGCGGTATCCGCGTCGGGCGCCGCCTCGGCTTCGGCACCGTCAGCGGTGGGGTCGGCCGCGGAGGGGTCGGCCGCGGCGGGTGGCACGCCATGGTCGAGCTGCCAGCGCGCGCGCAGCATCGCCTCGCCCGAGAACAGCGGCATCGACCATTCGATCCGGCCGGCGGTCGGCACGGGGGCGGCGGTGCCGTCATCCGCGGCAGGTTCGTCCTCGGCCAAGGCGGTTTCGGCAGCGCGCGCGTACCGGCCGGGTCCGCCATATCGGCGGCGCGCGCGTCGGGCCATCTCGGCCAGGCGTCCGTCGATGACGAGCGCGGGAAACAGCGCCGCGATCAGCGAGAAGACCGGGCTTCCGGCCTGTGGGAAGACCGAGGCCAGGGCGCCCTCTGCGGCGGGTGCGCCGGTACTGACCGGCGCCAGCCCCGAGAGGATCGCGGCCTGGATCGCCGGGTTGCCGCGCCCGGCCAGAAGGGCCGCCGCCGGGTCCGCGCGGATCTGAGCGGATTCCGCGCCGGGCTGGAGGAGGCCACCCCCGGCACTGGCGGGCGCCGGCCCGGTGCCTGAGCCGGCCCGCATTGCGGCCCCCGTTCCGGCCCCCGGCGTTCCGGCCTGTCCCGCTGCCGCGCCACCGGCCGCCGGCCGACCCGTCGTCTGGGAACCCGTCGCTTGGGCCCCCATCGCCTGGGCACCCGGCCCACCGGCGCGCGCGGGTTCCGCCACCATCTGCCCCGAACCCGGATCAAGCCGCAGCCGCACTGCCTCGCCCGTCTGGAAGCGACCCGCCGCCGCCTGAAGGAGAAGCTGGCCGAAGGCGGTTCCCACCCGGTAGGCGCCGCCCTCCTGCACCGCAATGATCCGTCCCGTGATCCATCCGCGCCCGAGCGCCTCGCGCAGCGGCCGCGCATTGGCGTTGAGCGCGCCCGCCGCGACCGCGCCGAGCGGATCGGAGGGACCGCCCAGGCTCATTCGATCAGCACGTCGTCATCGTCGAGCGGCAGCCGGATCACCTCGTCCTCGGCCAGTTCCATCGCTCCGTCGACAAGTGCCGATTGTGCCGCCGCCACGTCGCGCCCGCGCACCGGACCCATCGCGGCCATTTCCTCGAGCAGCATGTCGCGTGACCGCGCCGGCAGTGCGTTGAGGAAATGCTCGCGGATCTCCTTCTTGGCGCCACGCAGCGCCAGCGGCAGGGTGTTGCCCTCGACCGTGCGCATCACCCGCGCAAGGCTGTTGGCGTCGAGCTTGATCAGGTCGTCGAAGGTGAACATCTTCTGCTTGATCGCGCTGAATGCCTCGGGGATGCGCGTCTCCAGCTCTTCCGAGACCCGCTCGAACAGGGTGCTGTCGAGCTTGTTGAACAGGTCCGCCATGCGCTGCTGCGGATCGGGTCCCGAGGCACGCTTGGCGGCGGTCATGAATTCCTGCTGCAGGGTCTCCTCGATCTGCTGCAAGACGTGGCGCGGCAGGGTCTCCAGCCCGATCATCCGCTCGATGACGTCGAGCATCCGTTCGTTGCCCAGAAGCGGCAGCACCTTGGCCGAGACGTCGGGTTTGACCTTGGTCAGGATCGCGGCGACGGTCTGGTCATGTTCGCCCTTGAGGTAGTTGGCGATCACCTGCTCGTCGAGGTTGGAAAAGTTCTCCCACATGTTGCGGCCGTTGAGCGGGCCCTGGATCTCGCCCAGAATCTCGCCGACGCGGGTTTCCGGCAGGAAATTGCGCAGCATCGTCTCGGCCATCTCGATCGAGCCCACGACCGCGCCGCCCGACCCGGCGTTTTCCAGAAATTCCGCGATCACCGCCTCCACCACCTGCGGCGGGATCGCGCCCAGCCCCGCCATCGCGCGGGTGATCTCGTGGATGTCGTATTCGTCGAGACGTTGCATCAGGGTCGAGCCGCGCTCCTCGCCGAGGCACAGGAACAGGATCGCGGCCTTTTCCGGCCCGCGCAGCTTCTTCATCTCTTTCTTGGCCTTGATCGCTACTGCCATGGCGCGTCTTCCCCTGCTTCGCCGGGCCCGGCGTTCCCCCCAGTGCCACCGGCGCCGTCGACCACCAGCCGTTCCAGCACCAGCGCGAGCATCAGAACCAGCGCCCGTGCATCTTCGTCCTCCGGCGGCGTGGCGATGGCCGAATCCCGCGCGGTCGCGGCGGCGCCCGGGCGGGGCAGGGCGGGCAGCGCCGGCAAAAGGCGCGCCATCGTCGCAACGTCGAGTGGCGCCCCCGAGGCTGGTGCCCCCGAATCCGCTCTGACCGAATCCGCTCTGACCGAATCCGTTCGGGCCGCGTCCGGTGCGGCGCCCTCGGCCATCAACGCCGCCAGCACCGCGCCGCCCAGCGGATGCGCGGCCAGTCCGTCCCGGATCGCCTGCGCGGGCGCGTGGTCGTCGATCATCGGTTCATCCCCCGCCGGCATAGGCGACATAGCTGTGCATCAGACTTCCCGCCAGCATGTACCAGCCGTCGATTAAGACGAAGAAAATCACCTTGAACGGCAGCGAGATCATCACCGGCGGCAGCATCATCATCCCCGCGCTCATCAGCACCGAGGCGACGATCAGGTCGATGACCACGAACGGCAGGTAGATCAGGAAACCGATGGTGAAGGCGCGCCGCAACTCCGAGATCATGAAGGCGGGCACCAGCACGCGCCAGCTGACCGATTGCGCGGTCGGTGCGGGCGTGCCCGGCAAGGGTGCCGTCTTGGCCGCCGGCGGCACAGGCAGGGTCTTGGCCTGCTCCGCTGCCGGCTTGGTCAGGTCGCGAAACAGGACGATGTCGCGCGGGCGCGTGTTGGCGAACATGAAGATCTTGAAGGGCCGCCCGATCCGGTTCAGGGCCTGCTCCTCGGTGATCGTGTTGTTGATGAGCGGCCGCAGCCCGGCCGTCCAGGCATCGTTGAACACCGGTTGCATGACGAAGAAGGTCATGAACAGCGCCATCGCGCTGAGCACCATGTTGGGCGGCGTCTGGTTCAGCCCGAGGGCCGAGCGCAGCATGGAAAAGACGATGATGAAGCGGGTGAAGCTGGTCATCACCACCAGAAGCCCC
>JASBUM010000529.1 GCA_030147905.1 Acidimangrovimonas sp. | reverse complement strand
TTGTAGGTGGGAAGGATCGACGGGATCATCGCAAAATTCCTGCAAGAGAGGCCCTAGGGGTGCCAAAGCCGGCGGGCCGAGTCAACGACATGCGCCGCGTGGCGGGCATGGGACGGGGCGGGGGGGAGGGCGTCGGAGCGGCCCGGATCCGCCCGGTGGCGGAATCTGGGCATGTCTGCGGGCCGGCGCGCGATCGCGGGCGGCTCAGACGCCGCGGCGTCGGCGTCGGCTGGGGCGGCGCGCACAGGGCGCTGGAGGGACATGCAAGGCGATCATGCCGATGCGGTTAGCGCCTTGGCGCGCGCTTGTCCAGTGCCTTCGCGCCCGGTCCATGCGCGCGGTCCATGCGTCCGGCCCATTTGCGCCGCCCATGCGGGGGGGAGGGCGCAGGGCAAGGCGGGACCGGCGTCGGTTTCCCTGCCGCCGGCGGAGCTGCGGCAAGGAGTGCGAGGCGGATCAGGCCGGGGCAGGCGCCCACATCTTCGGTTCGCCGATCTCGATCGAATTGCCGGCGGGATCGCGCAGATAGATCGACCGGGCGCCCGAGGGCCAGCGGTGATCGGCCTCGATCTCCAGGCCGGAGCCTTCGAGCCGATCGCGCCAGCGTTCGATTTCGGCGCCGTCGCGCGCGGCGAAACACATGTGCCCGGGACCGGTGGCGCCGTGACGCGGGATCGGATTGGATGGATCGGCGCGGGACGAGGCGGCCGGATCGAAGATCAGCAGCATGCCCGGACCGCAGCGCATGAAAACGAACTGCCCCGGACGGCGGGCGACCACCTCGAGACCGAAATGCGTGGTGTAGAAGCGCTCGGCCGCCGGCAGGTCGTCGGCATAGAGAACGGTCTCGAGGATTGCGCGGGGGGTCATCTGCCTAGCCTCCTGTCCGGTTCGGGCCCGGGCATGGTCCGAGCCACTGAAACGGCGCGCATGTGCTGACGGCCCCATCGGCGGGGGGCGCGCGCGCCCCGTCGTCCGGTGTGGACCGACGCTTGCCGGTCGGCCCGGGCCGGCCGCCGGCGCCCGGGGCGCATGGGCCGGCCGGCGGCCGCGTGGCAGCACCGTCGCGGTCATCATGGCCCGTCCGGGTGCGTCGTGGCAAGCCGGCGGCGCGCGGGCCCCGGACGCAAGGGCTTTGTCAGGTCTTCAGGAAGGCGCGGATGGCTGCGACGGCGGCATCGGGGTTGTCGCAGATCACGTCGTGGCCGGCCGCGCCGATCACCCGAAGGCGCGCGTCGTGAAACAGGCCGAGGTTGGATTTCTGCAGCGGCGCGCCCAGCCATTCGTCGCACGCCCCCGCCATCAGAAGAACCGGCCCGCGGAAGAGATCGAGCCGCCGCGCTATGGCGTCGATCTCGGCCCGGCTGGCGCTGCCTTCGACAACGCGGGCCGAGCGTGCGCCGAAGCGCCAGTAGGGCGCGCGCCAGGGTTGGCCGGGGCAATGATAGGGGTTGTCCGGATGGCCGAGGAACCCCTGGGCGAGTCGCCCCCACAGGTGGTCGGCGCGGGCATCGGCATCGACCGGTCGCAGCGTCAGCGCGGCAAGCGCGGCCGAGACCGCCCGGACCATCACCCGGCGTCCCTGAAGGTATCGCCTGGCGCGCAGCTGCCATTCGCGCTTCTGCCGGTGATCGAGATAGCCCGGTTCGATCAGGACGGCGCGGGCGCATCGCTCGGGCGCCTGGCCGAGATAGGCGGCGGCGAGCGTCGCGCCCCAGCTGTGGCCGATCAGGATCACCGGCCTTTCGTTCCCATGTGCGGCGACAAGGCTGTGCAACTCGTCGATATGCCCGCCAAGCGTCAGCCGCGCGGCCTCCACCCGTTCGGACAGGCCGGCGCCGCGCTGGTCGTAGAACAGCAGCCGGAAGCTGTCCGACAAGGCCGCAAGCGGCAGCAACGAACGATAGTCGCCCCCCGGACCGCCGTGAAGGACGACGATCAGCGGGGCGTCTGACGGGCCCATGATCTCGGCGTGCAGCCGGATGCCGCAGGCGGTGAGGGCGGGCAGGGACGGATCGGCGACGACCGTTGGCGGCGGCTGCCGCCGGCGAGGGCGGCGCACGGTCGGCGATTTGTTGGGCGGCGATTTGTCTGGCGGGGACTTGACCGGCTGGAACTCGGCCGGCGTGGCGCCTTCAGGGGCGCCCGTGGCTGCGGTCTTCCCGGTCTTCGGCCTCGGATCGTCGGGGTCCGCCGCGCGGATGTGCCCCGTGTCCTCGGCAGGGGCGGCCTCGCGCCCTGCATTGCGGCCGGGCGCGGCGGGCACGCCCTTTTGCGGCTGGCGCGCGCGCAGCCGCGCAAGCAGTTTCGGCCCGGGCGGGAAGCGGCGTTGTTGGACGGGGGCCAAGGCGGTCTCCAGCGGCTTTCGCGCATGCGCGCGGATGTTTTCCCTGATGTCTTTCCCGGATGTGTTTCGCGGGCGTCTTTCCGGGTCCTAGCAGCCGCGGCGCCCAAGCGAAAGCGATGGCCCATCACCTTCGCGCGTTCGGGACCGCGCCTCGATTGCGAACCCGCCGCGCCCGCATTCCCGATCTCCATCATCTCTTTCCGTCTCCGCGCGCGCAACTCGGCGCGCAAGCGGAATTCCCGCGCCACCGTTTTCTTGCGGCTTGCGCGCGGCGCCCTCCCCCCCGCCGGGGCGGTGCCCCGGCCGTTCGGCGCCCGTGGCCGGCCCGTCAAGCAGTGCGCGCAGAGACCCGGCCATGGTCGTTGCGATGCGTGCCGGCGGCGGCCTCCGCGCGGCTTGCGCCGCTGATCGCGCCCGCGGCGCGGGACGCGCGGAAGGGCGGGAACAGGCGCACCTCGGGCCTTGAAATCGGCCGCTCTCGCTTGTATCTCGGCGTGTCGCGACTACTATTGGATCAACACTGCGCCCGAAGGGCGCCGCCGCGTCCGCCCGACGGGCGCTATCTTGGCAAAATTCCGGAGGTCATGCATGTCCTGGACCGATGAGCGTGTCGAAATGCTCAAGAAGATGTGGGCCGACGGCCAGAGCGCGAGCCAGATCGCCAAGGAACTGGGCGGCGTGACGCGCAACGCGGTCATCGGCAAGGTGCACCGCCTGGGGCTGTCGAACCGCACCGGCGGCGACAAGCCCGCCGAGGCCGCCGCCGAGACCCCTGCCCAGACCACAGCCCCCCGTACCGAGGCCGCGCCGCGTCCAGCGGAACCGGTTCAGCCGCGTCCCGCCCCGGCCGCCGCCCCCACGCCCGCTGCCGGAAGCGGCGCGGGCGGCAATGTCACGCCGATGCCCGGCCTGGTGCGCCGTCCCGTTCCCCCTGCGGGCCAGCCGCTGCCGCCCCAGCCTTCGGCCAACGAGATCAGCCCCGAGACCCTCGCCTCGGTGCGCGAGGTCGAGAAGCGCGCGCGCAGGCTGTCGCTGATGGAATTGACCGAGCGGACCTGCAAGTGGCCGATCGGCGATCCGGCAACCGATGACTTCTGGTTCTG
>JASBUM010000520.1 GCA_030147905.1 Acidimangrovimonas sp. | reverse complement strand
AAAATCGGGCGACAGCAGACCGATGCGAAAGGCCATCGTCGCCGGCTCTCCCTGCAGCTTGAACCGCATCAGGGGGCGCGCGTAGAGATCGGCGAAGGGCACCGCAAGCCCCGCGGCCTTCATCGCCTTCCATGCCGGCGGCAGCCGGCGCGAGACGGCGGCCGGATCGCCATCGCGGATCGCCTGGTCAAGCGCCAGCACCGCGCCGACCCGGTCCCAGGGATCGCCCGAGGCCGAGGGCTTGCGCCCCTCGGTATAGACGCCGATCAGCTTGTTGGCATCGATTGCGCCACTGCGCGCCAGCCGTTCGGCCGCCTGGATCTGGGTCTTCCAGCCCTTGTTGGCACGCAGATCCGCCCGGGCGAAGGCGAGGGGCAGCGTATTGGTGGGCAGGGGCTGGCCGACGGCCTCCATCATCCGCCAGATCAGGGGCGAGGGGCGGGGCGGGGCGGGCAGCGGCTGGTTGTTCTGGTCGCCGCCATTGTGGAGGAAACGTACGAGGACAGGCTTGTCCTCGGGGCGGATCAGGCCGAGCGCCTCGGCGGCGCGCAGGGTGATCGCCGCCGCGCTCCACTCGCCCTTGCGCGCAAGGCAGAAGATCCGCGCCGGCATGGTCGGCGAAATCTCGGGTTCGGCGCGCATCCGGGTACAGGCCTTGTCGGCCTCGCCAAGAAGAAGCTCGACGTCGAACCAGCGGCGGAAGAAGTCGGGCCGCTGGGTGCCGGCAAGCTCCAGCAACGCCTGGGCCTGGTCGATCGCACCCAGTTCCAGCAGTTTGTCGATCCGCGCCAGCAGAAAGCGACCGCTCGCGCCGGCGTCGACGGGGGGGCGGACCTCTGCCAGAAGCAGGTGATAAAGCAGCCGCTGAAGCGCGGCCGGCATGTGCGCAGGTTCGGATTCGAGCAGTCCGACGAGGTCGGGCGTGGGCGAATTGCCCCACAGATCGGCGGGAAGCCCCGTCACCTTGCGCGGCAGCAGTCCGACCGCATCGAGCCGGGTGCCGCCCAGCACGCTGACATCGATCTTGCCGTTGTCCTGCAGCGGCAGGACGGCCGCGGGCTGGCCGGGAGGCTGGCTCTGCGACAGGTCGATCGAGCGCGACAGCCAGCCGATTGCCGACATCGGCTTGCCGGTCTGCGCGGCGGCAACGTGAATGGGTAGGAGCGCCAGTCCAGCGCCAAGGGCAAGGGCCGCAATCGGCCGGGCCGGGGCCCGGCGCACGTGGTCAGTCGACATTGATCTTGACCGGCACGTTCACCTGGGTCTGCATCGGGCTCAGGTCGCCGAGATAGGCATAGCCGCTCAGCGCGACGAATCCCAGCAGTACCAGGATCAGGATCGCCCTATAGATATACTTCATGCATACTGCCCCAATCTTGTTCTCAGCCCTTGGACGGGCCTGCCTTCTTCTATATGCCATGAGTTCGGACTTCACGCCATCGGCGCAGAAGATAACGGCATAGGCGGGGCTCTGCCCAGTGAAATGGCGCGTGCGCAAGACAATTGTGATGGTCGGCATGATGGGCGCCGGCAAAAGCGCCGTGGGCGCGATGCTGGCGCGGCGCCTGGGGGTGGGCTTTCTCGATTCCGACAGTGAGATCGAGCGCGCGGCGAACATGCGCATCGACGAGATCTTCGCAAGGGATGGGGAGCCCTTCTTCCGCGAGAAGGAATCGCAGGTGCTCGCGCGGCTGCTGGCCGGGCCGCCGGTGGTGCTGTCGACCGGGGGCGGGGCCTTCATGGACGAAGCGAACCGCGCGCTGATCGCGGGGCGGGGCGTGTCGGTCTGGCTGCGGGCCGAGCCCGAGGTTCTGTGGGCCCGCGTCAAGGGGCGCAGCACCCGGCCGCTTCTCAGGACACCGGA
>JASBUM010000499.1 GCA_030147905.1 Acidimangrovimonas sp. | reverse complement strand
GAACGCAGGAAGCCCGCCTTTGCGAGGATGCCCACCACCTTCATCAGATGCCCGCGCGAGATCGCATGGACCTCGAGCGTCTCCTCGATCGTCACCAGCCGGTCGGAATGGGCCGCGGCGAACAGCAGCACCCGCAGGGCGTAATCCGAAGCCATGGTCAGGCGCATGAAATGCTCCGTCCGGTTGCGTCATCCGACGTCTTAGCCTTTTGACGGGGTCGCTTCCAGTTCGGCGTGGCGCGCCCGGGCCGGGAGGCATGCCGGGATGGAGTGCCGGCCGCTCCGATCCGAGGCCGCCGCAGACGGCGGCGTCGCCCCTAGCCCGACAGGATCCTCACCCCGCGCGCCGCAAGCGCGGCATCGACCAGCGGCCGTTCCTCGGCCGGCGGCTGGGCGCGCGGATAGCGCGGTGCCGCGCGATCGTCGATGACCGGCATATGCCAGCCCGTGGTGGTGTCGAAGAAGCGCGCCACGCCCTCGGGGCCGAATTCCCGCAAGAAGCCCTGGGCCACCACGTCGATATAGCTCAGCAGGACCGGGTGGTCGTGCAAGGCGCCCGCTGCCGTTGCGGAAGGGGCCGGATCGACCGAATAGATCACCACACCGCTGAAGTTCGCGCCGTCCGCGCGGATGGATCCCCCGCCCCCGGCCGGGATGGCCGCCCCCGCCTCGGGCGCATCCGCATGCGCGAGCGCTGCGGGTTCCAGCGCGATGCGCTGGTAGGCATATTCGCGTTCGTCGAGCGCGGGCCATTGCGCAGGACCTACGGCAGCAACCAGGCCCTCGATCACGCACCCGGGATCGGGTTCGGCCGACAGGAAGGCCAGCGGCCGAATCGCGGTGGCGCGCCATACCCGCCGCCAGCCGGAGAGCCGCGCGCGAAAGGTCGGCGCCATCGCGTGGGTGGCGCGGTTGACAAGGGATCCGTAGCCGAAAACGCCGCTGTTCATGGCGCATAGCCTGACCAGAGCGGTGCGCGTAGTGCAAGCCCCCTGCAAGGGCGGCTGCCCGGGCCGGGCTTTGCATCCGGGGGCGGCCATCGCCGGACTGGACCCGCCTGCGGCGGTCTTGGGACAGGCCCGGAACCCCGCAGGCCGCGCCCGGCGGGAAGAAGGGGCCTGCCGGGCGGCGCGTGATGCCGCGGCCTCTTGCCAGATCGGCGGGCAGCGGATAATCGGGGGACGTCAGGAACGGGAGAATCCGGACTCCGCCCGCAAGGGCGCGTTCCCGGTGCCGAAGGAGCAACCGCCCCGGTAAACTCTCAGGCCGAAGGACCGTCCTGACCACGAGCTCTGGAGAGAGGCGCCGGCGGGCGAAGCCCGCGGACGCACGCCGAAGGGATAACGATCTCAGGCGAAAGGACAGAGGGGGCATCGCAACGCAGGCCCGCGGCCTGCCCAAACGATGCCGCCCCTTGCGGGGCCGGCTCAGGGGATGGAGGCCGGGTTGACCGAGCTGAAACGGACGATCCTTCAGGAATTGCACGTCGCGCTGGGTGCGCGCATGGTGCCCTTCGCGGGCTATGCCATGCCGGTGCAATATCGTGCCGGGGTCATGCAGGAACATCTTCACTGCCGTGAGGCGGCCTCGCTGTTCGACGTCAGCCACATGGGACAGCTGACGGTGCGGCCACGGTCGGGCCGGCCGGAGGATGCGGCGCTTGCGCTGGAGCGGGTCATCGCGGCCGATGTGCTCGGGCTCGCCGAGGGCCGGCAGCGCTACGGCCTTCTGACCGATGCCGAGGGCGGGATCCTCGACGATCTGATGTTCGCCCGGCGCGCGGATCACTTTCTTGTGGTGGTCAACGCGGCGCGCAAGGACCATGATCTTGCCCATCTGCGCGCGACCATCGGGGCCGAATGCGAGATCGAGCCGCTGGACGACCGGGCGCTGATCGCGCTGCAGGGACCGGCGGCCGAGGCCGCGCTGGCCTATTGCGTGCCCGAGATCAGGCACCTTCGCTTCATGGATATCGACAGCTTCGAATGGGAAGATGCCGATCTGTGGGTGGTGCGCGCCGGCTACACCGGCGAGGACGGCTTCGAGATCTCGCTTCCGGTTGTGCGTGCCGATGCGCTGGCGTGCGCCCTGCTGCAGCAGCCCGATGTCGCACCGGCCGGTCTGGGTGCGCGCGACAGTCTGCGACTGGAGGCCGGGCTGTGCCTTTACGGCCATGATATCGACACCACCACCACCCCGGTCGAAGCCGATCTTGCCTGGGCGATCCAGAAGGTCCGGCGCGCGGGCGGCGCGCGTGCGGGCGGCTTTCCCGGCGACGGGCGCATCCTGCGCGAACTGACCCAGGGCCCGGAGCGCCGGCGCGTCGGCCTGCGCCCCGAGGGCCGGGCGCCGATGCGCGAGGGCACGCCGCTGTTCGCCGAGGCCGAGGGGGGCGCGGCCGTGGGCCGGATCACCTCGGGCGGCTATGCGCCCTCGCTTGGCGCGCCGGTCGCGATGGGCTATCTGCCGATCGGGCTTTGCGCGCCGGATACCGTTGTATACGGTGAATTGCGCGGCAAGCGCCTGCCGGTGCGCGTCGCCGAGCTTCCTTTTCGATCTGCCACCTACAAACGCTGAGGAACCCGATGAAATACACCGAAGAACACGAATGGCTGCGGGTCGAGGGCGACCTGGTCGTGGTCGGGATCACCGAACATGCCGCGACCCAGCTGGGGGATGTCGTCTATGTTGAACTGCCCGAGGTCGAGACCGTGGTCGCCAAGGGCGACGAGGTCGTGGTGATCGAAAGCGTCAAGGCGGCCTCCGACATCCTTGC
>JASBUM010000498.1 GCA_030147905.1 Acidimangrovimonas sp. | reverse complement strand
CCCGCGTGGCCCATCGTGCGACCCGCAGGTGCGGTGCGCCCGGCGATGAAACCGACCACGGGCTTTTTCCTGCCGCGGCGCGCCTCATCCTTGAGAAACTGCGCCGCATCCTCCTCGGCCGAGCCGCCGATCTCGCCGATCATGATGATCGAGCGGGTTTCCTCGTCGGCGAGGAACAGCTCGAGGATATCGATGAACTCGGTTCCCTTCACCGGGTCTCCGCCGATCCCGACGGCGGTCGTCTGGCCAAGGCCTGCATTGGTGGTCTGGAAAACGGCCTCGTAGGTCAAGGTGCCCGAGCGCGACAGGACGCCGACCGATCCCTTCCTGAAGATCGAGCCCGGCATGATGCCGATCTTGCATTCCCCCGCGGTCAGGACCCCCGGGCAGTTCGGTCCGACAAGGCGGCTGGACGAGGCATCCAGCTTTTCCTTGACGCGCACCATGTCCTGCACCGGGACGCCCTCGGTAATGGAGGTGATCAGCGCGATTCCGGCATCGATCGCCTCCTCGATGGCCGCGGCGGCGCCGGCCGGCGGCACATAGATGACCGAGGCGGTGGCCCCCGTCGCCTCCCGCGCCTCGGCCACGCTGGCATAGATCGGCACCTGCCGGCCGCCGGCCGAATCCCAGTTGCTGCCACCCTTTGCCGGGTGGGTGCCTGCGACGATGCGCGTGCCGTGATAGGCCAGCGCCTGTTCGGCGTGGAAACTTCCGGTCTTGCCGGTGAGGCCCTGGACGATGATCCTGGTATTGCTGTCGATGAGAATGGACATGACCTAGCCTTTCACCGCCTTCACGATCTTCTGCGCCGCGTCGTCGAGATCATCCGCCGCGATGACGTCGAGCCCGCTGCCGTTGATGATGGCCTTGCCCTCTTCGACCCGCGTGCCTTCGAGCCGGACCACCAGCGGCACCTTCAACCCGACGTCCCTGACGGCCGAAACCACGCCCTCGGCGATCACGTCGCAGCGCATGATGCCGCCGAAAATGTTCACCAGGATCCCCTTCACCTTGGGATCGGCGGTGACGATCTTGAACGCCTGGGTGACCTTCTCCCTGCTCGCACCGCCGCCGACGTCTAGAAAATTGGCCGGTTCGGCGCCATAAAGCTTGATGATGTCCATCGTAGCCATGGCGAGCCCCGCGCCGTTGACCATGCAGCCGATATTGCCGTCGAGCGCCACATAGGCCAGGTCGTGGCGAGACGCCTCGATCTCCTTGGGGTCCTCCTCGCTTTCGTCGCGCAGGTCGGCCAGTTCGGGATGGCGAAACAGCGCGTTGTCGTCGAATGACACCTTGGCGTCGAGCAGCAGAAGGTCATTGCCCTTGGTCACCACCAGCGGGTTGACCTCGAGAAGCGCCATGTCCTTTTCGGTGAAGGCCCGGTAGAGCGCCTTGAACAGCGTGATCCCCTGCGTCCGCGCGCCGCCCTCGAGCCCGTAGACATCGGCGATCCTCGCGGCATCGGCGTCGGTGCAGCCGACCGAGGCGCGGATCGGGATCGAGTGGACCTTCTCCGGCGTCTCGGCCGCGACACTCTCGATATCCATGCCGCCCGCGACCGAGGCGACGAATGCCGTCTTCCCCGA
>JASBUM010000486.1 GCA_030147905.1 Acidimangrovimonas sp. | reverse complement strand
GGCGCGGCGCGGCTGGCCCGGATACGGGCGCTGGTGCGCAGCAGCGGCGCCGTCTGCGTCTTTCCCGAGCGCGGACGCGATCCGCGGCTGGTCCGCACCGTCGCGGCCGGCACCGGCGCGCGCATCGGCGAAGGGCAGGATCCGGCGGCGGCCGATCTTTCGCAGCCGCCGGGGCCGGCGCTCTATGGGCAGATCCTCAGCAATCTGGCCCGGACCCTGACCGATTGCGTGGCCGCGAAGTAGCGCGCGCCTGCCGCCCCGACCCCACCCGGTGCGTCCCCGCTGCATCCCCGGCGCTTCCCCGGTGCGCCACGGCGGCTTGCCTCGCCGCCGGCGCCCTCGGCCGCGCCAGCCGGCGGTTGACGCGCCCGCCCCCGGCGCCATAGCTTGCCGCGGGGGGCGGCCGCCGCGCAAGCGGCAAGCCCGGTAAAACACGACGGACGTCGGGAAACATGCAACGAATTGGCGCAGACCAGAACCGCGGCAAAAGCGCCGTGAACCCGCGGGCGGGCCGCCGCGGCCGGGATACCCGGTCATGAACGGCGCAAGCCCGACGGCAAGCGCCGGCCAGACCGGCGGCACCGGTGCCGCGGCAGCCGACTGGATTGCGCTCGATGCCTCCTGTGCCGCGCCCAGAGCCTGGGCGATCGGGGCCGAGGGCACGATCCGGGGACCGCTTGAATTCCCCGCACAAGCCGGAGCCGGTGAAGCCAGACTGCCCCGGATCGTCGCCGCGATCCGCGACCACTGGCCCGAAGCCGGCAGCCCCGCCTGCCCGATCGTGGCCTGCGGATTGCCCCCCGGCGACAGCCATGCCGCCCTGCCCGCGCATCGTCCACTTCCCTGCCCGCCACTGGCCGCCGACAGCCTTCTGCCGGCTGGCGCGGACATCGACGGGGGTGGGGCGATATGGATCATTGCCGGCCTTGGCCAGCTGCGGCCGCAGCCCGGCCTGACCTGCGGCGAGGAAACCCGTATCGCCGGCTTTCTGGCGCTGCGGCCCGATTTCGACGGTGTGCTGTGCCTTGCCAGCCGGCGCAGCCTCTGGGCACGGATCAGCGCGGGCGAAGTCGTGTCCATGCAATCCTTCATGACAGGCGCCATGATTGCCATGGCGGCAGCCGAAGCAGGGATCGCGCCCGATGCCCAGCCCGTGCCCTTTGCGCAGCCCCTGCCCGATGCCCAGCCCCTGCCCGTTTCACCCGCCCGACCCGCGGCCGAGACGGATCCCGCGGCCTTCGAGGACGGGCTGTCCGCAGCGCTGTCGCGCCCATCGGAAATCGGCTCGCAGCTCTCCGCGCTCGGCGCCGGACTACGGCTGCGGCAGATGACGGTCCATGAGGCGCGCGCGCGGCTTGCGGGCCTTGCGATCGGGGTGGAACTTGCCGCGGCGCGACCCTACTGGCTGGGACAGTCGGTGGCCCTGGTGGGCGCGGCGGACCGGCTTTGCGATCATGCCCATGCGCTTGAACGCCAGGGGGTGGCGGCCACGACCCATGCGGAGGCGCAAATGACCCTCGCCGGGCTTGTACGCGCCCGTGGGCTGATGACATCCACGGCGCCGCCGGGTCCGGCCCGGGCGGGTGCGATCACCAAAGCGACGGAGGCCCCAGATGGCACGGATATTTGACGACACGCCCTGCACCCTGGGGGAAGGGCCGCTTTGGCACCCGCGACAGCAGGCGCTGTTCTGGTTCGACATCGTCGAAAGCCGGCTTTACCGACGCGACTCGAAAGGGCGGAGCCAGTGGCAGTTCGATGAAAACGTATCGGCCGCCGGCTGGATCGACGACCACCGCCTGCTGATCGCGTCGGAAAGCGCGCTCGTCGCCTTCGATACCACCGACGGCAGCAGGACACCGGTGGCCGCGCTCGAGGCCGACAACCCGGTGACCCGCTCGAACGACGGGCGGGCCGATCCCGCGGGCGGATTCTGGATCGGCACCATGGGCAAGAAGAGCGAGCGCGGCGCGGGCGCCATCTACCGCTATTACCGCGGCGCGCTGCGCAGGCTCTGGAACGAGATCACCATTCCAAACGCGATCGCCTTCGCCCCCGACGGACGCAGTGCGACCTTCGCCGACACGATCGCCCGGCAGGTGATGCGGGTCGCTCTCGATGCCGAGGGCTGGCCTGCCGGCGCGCCGGAAGTCTTCCTCGACCTGCGCGAGGACGAGCTCAACCCGGACGGGGCGGTCTTCGACGCGCAGGGGCGTCTGTGGCTTGCGCTGTGGGGGACGGGCCAGGTGGCCTGCCACGCGCCGACGGGCGAGCGGCTGGGCGCGATCACGGTCGATGCCCCCCATGCCTCCTGCCCCGCCTTCGCGGGGGCGGGATCGGGGCGGCTGTTCTGCACCACAGCCCGGCAATGGATGCAGCCGCAGGCACTCGAGGCGCAACCAGCCAGCGGCGCCGTCTTCGAGGTGGAGGCGCCGCTGGCAGCAACGGGGCTGGCCGAGCATCGGGTGATCGTG
>JASBUM010000483.1 GCA_030147905.1 Acidimangrovimonas sp. | reverse complement strand
CAACGCCTGCGACATCGGGCTCAGCCCCGATCCGAAGAACGCGATGACGGATCGCTCGACGATGAACAAGATCGTCGAATACATGGCGCTGGAAAAGCCCGTGGTCCTGTTCGATCTGGTCGAGGGCAGGGCCTCGGCGGGGGAGGCCGGGCTATACGCCCGGCCCGACGACCCAGAGGATTTCGCCGATTGCATAGCAGTCCTGCTGCATGATCGCGACCGCGCGCGGGCTATGGGCGCGATCGGCCGCCGGCGGGTCGAGACGACCCTGTCCTGGGCGCATTCGCGGCCGGCGCTGCTGGCCGCCTACGAGCGTGTCTTCGAACAACCGTGATCGCGTTCGCTTGCCGGCGATCGCCCGCCTGTCCGGATTTCCCGCCGCCCGTCGTTGCCTGCCCGGGCCCAGCCACGGTGCCGCGCCGCCCACGCACCGACGCGGCGGTGCCCCTCAGACCGAGAAACGCAGCGGCCGGCGCGGGTCCAGCCACAGCGCCGCGGCCCAGCCGGCCAGAAAGCCGCCAAGATGCGTCTGCCACGCGATCTCGCCGCCGGTCGCGGCGAACATGACGACATTGAACAGCACCAGATACAGGATCGGCCGCATGAGGACGCGCACGATTTCCCGCGTCGGCTGGCCGAAGGCGCGCCGGTCGCGCCAGGCCCAGGCCAGGATCGCGCCGGCAAGCCCGAAGAGCGCGCCCGAGGCCCCGAGCATCGGTGCATTGAGCGTGGACAGCAGGCCGAAGCCCGCGCCGCCGGCGATCAGGGCGATGAAATACAGCGAGGCAAAGCGTGCCTGTCCCAGCCGTGCCGAAACCGGCGCGGCGAGGACCACCAGCGTGAACATGTTCACCGCGACATGCACGAAACCCGCATGCAGGAAACCGTAGGTGACGAACATCGCCACCGGCTGGAGCGGATAGTTCGGCTGCGCGCCGTGCAGCAGGACGCCGAAGAAGGCGCCGTAATCGACGGCAAGCATGCGCCAGTCGGCCTGACCCCAAAGACCCGCATCGGCGCCTTCCAGAACCCCCTCGATCACCAGACAAAGGATCAAGATGGCACCGGCCACAGGATTGGCGCGGAACCAGCCCCCCATGCGTTGCGGCAGATTGCGGGCCAGCCCGGCCCCGGTGTGATTGCGCTCCATCCCGTTCAGATGCGGCTGTCGGGTCGCGATTGCAAGGCCAAAGCGCGGGGTGATGCGGCCTTCGCATCGGGCTGGCGATCCCCCGCCCGCGGGCCCGGTGCCGGCGCGCGCGCGAGATCACGCGGGGATGGGTCCGCGCCCGGATCGGTCGGCGTCGGCGCCCGGCTTCCGAAGGCGGCTGGGACGAAGGGCGCCGCTACCACCCGCTTTCGCGGCCCGCCCCCCCGGTGGCGAAATCGAGCGCGACGAAGATCCGCGCGTTGCGCGAGCCGCCGCCCTGCCGGCTCCATGCGCGCAGGATCGCGACGCCACCCGAAAGCGACCAGCGATGGTTGAACCGGTGACGGATCCGCGCGCGCAGGCGTGCCCATTCGCTGCCCGCGACGAGGCCCGATCCGGCGTCGGAGACCCGACCGAACCCGGCATCGAGATCCAGACGGTCGCGCCGGGTCAGAAATCGTTGGTAGCTGAGTGTCACGCGGGTCACGATCGCATCGGCCAGCACAGCATCGGGATCCAGCCCCCGCCGTATATCGGCCGTGATCGCGTCGCGGCCCAGCTGACGACGAAGCCGCAGCCGACCCGTGGGAACCAGCCCGCCCC
>JASBUM010000481.1 GCA_030147905.1 Acidimangrovimonas sp. | reverse complement strand
GCGGCGATCGTTTATGGCGTCGCCCAAAGGCCGGGCGCGAGGATAGGCGATGAGCGACGGGAAGAACGGGTTGAGCTATGCCCAGGCGGGCGTCGATATCGCGGCCGGCAACGCGCTGGTCGAGCGGATCAAGCCGGCGGCCAAGCGCACGGCGCGGTCCGGCACGATGGCGGGGCTTGGCGGTTTCGGCGCGCTCTTCGATCTCAAGGCGGCAGGCTATGCCGATCCGATCCTTGTCGCCGCAACCGACGGGGTGGGGACCAAGCTGCGCATTGCGATCGACACCGGACGGGTCGAGACGATCGGCACCGATCTGGTTGCGATGTGCGTCAACGATCTTATCTGCCAAGGCGCCGAGCCTTTGTTCTTCCTAGATTATTTCGCGACCGGCAAGCTCGATGTCGAGCAGGCCGCGCGGATCGTCGGGGGTATCGCCGATGCCTGCGCGGCCTCGGGCTGTGCGCTGGTCGGCGGCGAGACGGCCGAGATGCCGGGGATGTATTCGGGCGGCGATTTCGACCTTGCCGGTTTCGCCGTGGGCGCGATGGAGCGCGGCGCCGCGCTGCCGGCGGGGGTGGCCGAGGGCGACGTTCTGCTCGGGCTGGCCTCGGACGGGGTGCATTCGAACGGCTATTCGCTGGTGCGCAAGGTGGTCGAGCGGGCGGGCCTTGGCTGGGACGCGCCGGCGCCCTTCGCTCCGGGGCAAAGCCTTGGCGCGGCGCTGCTGGCGCCGACCCGGCTTTACGTGAGGCCGCTGCTGGGCGCGCTGCGCGCGGGCGGGCTTCACGGGCTGGCCCATATCACCGGCGGCGGGATCACCGAGAACCTGCCGCGGCTTCTGCCCGAGGGGCTCGGCGCCGAGGTCGATCTGGACGCCTGGTCGCTGCCGCCGGTCTTCGCCTGGCTGGCCGAGAATGCCGGGCTTTCGCAGGCCGAGCTGCTGCGCACCTTCAATGCCGGGATCGGCATGATCGCGGCCGTCGCGCCGGATCGGGCCGACACCATTGCCGCCCATCTCCAGGCCGAGGGCGAAACCGTCCACCGCCTCGGCCAGATCGTGGCCGAGCCGCTGGCGGAACCGCGTTATCGGGGCAGGCTCGGGTGAGCCGGCGCGTCGCCATCCTGATTTCGGGCGGCGGCTCGAACATGGTGGCGCTGGCGCGTTCGATGGAGGGCGATCATCCGGCGCGGCCGGTGCTGGTCCTGTCGAACGATCCCGGCGCGGCCGGGCTGGCGCGCGCCCATGCGATGGGCATCGCGACCGCCGCGGTCGATCACCGCCCCTTCGGGCGCGACCGCGCTGCCTTCGAGGCGGCGCTCTGTGTCGAGCTTGACCGGGCCGATCCCGACCTGCTGTGCCTGGCGGGCTTCATGCGCATCCTCACCCCCGGCTTCGTCAATCGCTGTCGCGGACGGATGCTGAATATCCATCCTTCTCTTCTGCCGCTTTACCCGGGCCTCGACACCCATGCGCGGGCGCTTGCCGCGGGTGACCGGGAAGCCGGATGCACCGTGCACGAGGTGACCACCGATCTCGACCAGGGGCCGATCCTGGGGCAGGCGCGGGTGCCGATCCTGCCGGGTGACGATCCGGCCGCGCTGGCGGCACGGGTGCTGAAGGCCGAACACCGGCTCTACCCCGCGGTCCTGCGCCGCTTCGTCGAGGGCGAGCGCGGCGTTCTCCATCTCTAGCGCCGTTGCGGGGCGGGGGGCGGTCAACGGCGCTGCCTGCCCCCGCCACGGGCGCCATCAGACCTGTTCTTGCGCCGGGCGGGCGATCGCGGCCCTTTTCTTTCGGCGCCGCGCCGCCTATAGCGAATGGTCAGGGGCAGGGACCCCGCGATCATCAAGCCGGGAAGCGGATGCGCACCATCACCAAGACCGACGAACTGGCGGCATTCTGCGCCGAGGCCAAATCGCAGCCCTATGTCACCCTGGATACCGAATTCCTGCGCGAGCGCACCTACTGGTCGAAGCTGTGCCTGATCCAGATGGCGCTTCCGGGCCGCAAGGGTGACGCGGTGCTGGTCGATCCGCTGGCCGAGGGCCTGTCGCAAGAGCCGCTCTACGACCTTCTGCGCCACCGCGCCACGGTGAAGGTGTTCCATGCCGCGCGTCAGGACCTGGAGATCTTCTTCGTCGAGGGCCGCGTCTTTCCCGAGCCGCTGTTCGACACCCAGGTCGCGGCGATGGTCTGCGGCTTCGGCGAGCAGGTCGGCTACGAGACGCTGGTGCGCAAGATCGCGCGCGAAAGCCTCGACAAGACCTCGCGCTTCACCGACTGGTCGCGCCGGCCGCTGTCCGAGGCGCAGAAGAATTATGCCATCGCCGATGTCACGCATCTGCGGGTGATCTACGAGAAGCTGTCGGAACAGATCGCCGAGTCGGGGCGGCAGAAATGGGTGGCCGAGGAACTGGCAAGCCTGACCGATCCCGCAACCTATACCGTCGATCCGGCCGAGGCTTGGCTCCGGGTCAAGACGCGCACCCATTCGGGCAAGTTCCTGGCGCTGGTGCGAGAGCTGGCGCGGTTTCGCGAAACCTATGCCCAGGCGCAGAACGTGCCGCGCGCGCGGGTGTACAAGGATGATGCGCTGGTCGAGCTTGCCTCGACCAAGCCCACCACGATGGAGGAACTGGGACGCTCGCGGTTGCTTTTGCGTGAGGCCCGGCGCGGCGAGATCGCCGAGGGTATCTTCGCCGCGGTGAAGGCCGGGCTGGCGGTGCCGCCCGAAGAACAGCCGCGCCTGCCCGCGGGGCGCGGGCCGATGCAGGTCAATCCCGCGCTGGCCGATCTGTTGCGGGTGCTTCTCAAGGCCAAGGCCGAGGAAACCGGGGTGGCGGCCAAGCTGATCGCATCCGCCGGCGATCTGGATGCCATCGCAGCCGGCGAACGCGATGTCGCGGCACTCCACGGCTGGCGGGCAGAGGTCTTCGGCGAAGAGGCGTTGCGCCTGTGCCGCGGGGAGCTGGCGCTGGCTGCGCGCGGGCAACTGGTACAGGCGATCCCGATCTAGCCGGGCGGGCGCCAGGCCGCTGCCGGCGGGGCCGGAGGTTGACACCGCGCCCGTGCGGCACAATCTGTAACAGTTTCATGACAGCCCGCACCGCCCGGCCCCCGCCGTGGTCGGCCGGGCAGGGAGATCTTGGTGGAATCGCTTGTCGTCCTCGTGCAGATCGGCGGTGCGGTTGCGCTCCTCCTGTTCGGTCTGCGCCAGATCCGCAGCGGCATGACCGAGGCTTTCGGCGCGCGGCTGAAGATGGTGCTGGGTCTGGGCACGGCAACCGGTCCGCGGGCCTTCGTCTCGGGGCTGCTGGCGACGCTGGGGCTGCAATCCTCGACCGCGACCGCGCTGATGACGGCCTCCTTCGTCGAGGGCGAGATGATCCGGCCGCGGATGGCGCAGCTGGTGCTTCTGGGGGCCAATGTCGGCACCGCGCTGACGGC
>JASBUM010000467.1 GCA_030147905.1 Acidimangrovimonas sp. | reverse complement strand
CGCGAGGATCAGCGCATAGGCATCCTTGGGCTGGTTCTTGACGTCTTTCATGTTCTGCTCCGCTGGCGCGAGCGGAGCCTAGCCCCGCGGGGCGAAGACAATCAACCCTTCTGCCAGATCACTTGCAATTCGATGTGCAAGGTCGCTTGGGATACTGTCCCAGCTAATGGCGTGGCCGGGACAGCATCAATTCCGTACCATCCGGCCATGAACCCATCCTTGCCCCGGCAATCTTGCCGTGTGGCGGAACGAGCGCACCGGGAACGTGTCCGGCGGCATGCCGCGAGGGGCTGCGAACATCCGAAAGGACAAAATCGCCACCCGTGGCAGGGCGTCATGCCCATCCCGACAATCGGTTTCGAATGCGAAGCCAGCCGCAGAATATTTCCGGGCGGCATCGCTGCGGGCCGCGGGAATATCTCTTCCCGTAAATATCATGTCCAACCGGACCGACCGCCCCCGGAACACGGGTCGCTGGCCACGGCCATCCTTTGCGATGATCTTTGCACCTTCGAACTCGGGACGGTCGCCGCGGTATTCGGCCTGCGGCGGCCCGAAATGGGAACAGTTTGGTGTCGCGTCGCCTATCGCGCGGTCGGGGGAGGGCCGCTATGGGCGCATGGCGGGTTGGCCATCGTTCCCGACCGAGGGCGGGAGCTGTCGAATCACGCGGACATCATGGTGGTGCCGGGGTGGAAAGGCGCCGGCGCGGCCCCGCCAGAGACGCCGACGCAACGGCTTTGCGCCGCGCAGGCAAGAGGCGCACGGCTGGTGTCGATCCGTTCCGGTGGCCTTTGTTCGGGCGGCAACCGGCCTGCTGGACGGGGCGGCGGCGGCCACACGCTGGCGTTACGCCGACGCGTCGCAGGAACCTTCTCCGAAGGTCCGTGGCGACGCGCCCTCGCTCTATCGAAGTCCCAACGGGGTCTTCACATCCGCAGGAAGCGCTGCGGGCATCGACCTTCTGGGCAAGATCGTGAAGCAGAATTTCGGCGCGGAAGCGACCAAGCCGGTAGCCTGCCGTCTGGTTGTCCCCGCGTCCCGCACCGGAGGACAGGCCCAGTCCCTCGAGCGTCCCGTGCCAATCCAGGGGCGGCCGGACTGCCCCCTCGACATACCGGGCTGCGGTTCCCGCCAGCGCGCGCCGCGGCACCCGATTGACCGCAAAGGGCTGCCCGGTGCGGTCGTCCGCCGCTCGACCGTTCGATTTCGCCGTCCCCCGCCCGCTCCATCTACCGGACGGCGCCGGCCTATCCGCCCCCCCGTCTGCGCCGCACGAAGCGCCGCCCCACCGGCCCCGTCTTGCGATCGGCGGGGCCACGCCATAGCGTGGCGCCATGACAGACCATCCCGAACCGCCCGCGCTCAACCGGATCCGCACATGGGTCTTCGATCTCGACAATACGCTCTATCCGCCCGAAGCACGGCTGTTCGACCAGATCGAGGAACGGATGACGGCCTGGGTCATGGCCGCCCTTTCCCTTGCCCGGCCCGAGGCCGACCGCCTGCGGCGCGACTACTGGCGCCGCTACGGCACGACCCTTGCGGGGCTGATGCGCGAACATGACCTCGATCCCGGGCCCTATCTGCACAGTGTCCACGATATCGCGCTCCATGCCCTGCGCCCAGATCCGGCGCTGGCCGCCGCCATCGCCGCGCTGCCCGGCCGCCGCATCGTCTATACCAACGGCACCGCACCCTATGCGGCGCGGGTTCTGGCCGCACGCGGCCTCGACGGTGTCTTCAACGCCGTCTACGGGATCGAGCACGCCGATTTCCTGCCCAAGCCGGAACGCGCCGCCTTCGAGCTGATCTTTCGCCGCGACGGGCTCGATCCGGCACAGGCCGCGATGTTCGAGGACGACCCGCGCAACCTTGTGGCGCCCTGCGCCATGGGCCTGCGCACCATCCACGTCGCGCCGGTGCCGGTGGTGGGCGCCCATATCCACCACCATACAAGCGACCTCGCGGACTTCCTTCTCCGTCTTCAGGACGACATGACAGATGCCCGCCCGGATGACGCGGCAATCACCGAGGGGTGAGAGACCGATCACTTGGCGCGAACGGATCCGCGCTCTATGCTGCCGCGCAGCAACCGAAGCGCCCGCCCCGATTTTTTCGTTGCGCGACAACCCAGAGGCCCCAGATGCCACGGCAATCCACCGATATTCTCGTCTCCGGCGGTGGCATTGCCGGACTGACCGCGGCCGCAGCCTTCGGCACCGCCGGATTCGACGTGGTCTGTGTCGATCCCACAACCCCGGTGACCTCCGCCGAGGACGCCGGGGCCGATCTTCGCACCACGGCCTTTCTCCAGCCCTCGGTCGAGGTGATGGAACAGGCGGGACTGTGG
>JASBUM010000463.1 GCA_030147905.1 Acidimangrovimonas sp. | reverse complement strand
GTCACGGCAAGAATTACGACGCTTTTACAATGGCTTTCCTGTTTGAGGCGCGCCGCTTTCGCCCTATAGTTCGGGCAACAACAACAAGCCGTGCGTCCGAGGGTCCGAAGGGGGACATTGCATGATCCGTTCCGAACTGATTGAGAAGATCGCAGAGGAAAATCCGCATCTCTACCATCGCGACGTTGAGCGGATCGTGAACACCATCTTCGAAGAGATCATCGAGGCGCTCGCGCGCGGCGATCGGGTCGAATTGCGCGGTTTCGGCGCGTTTTCGGTCAAGCATCGCGATGCCCGCACCGGCCGGAACCCGCGCACCGGCGAGACGGTGGAGGTTGACGAGAAGGCCGTTCCGTTCTTCAAGACGGGCAAGCTGTTGCGTGATCGCCTGAACGGAAAGTGAGCCTGCACGAGACCATGCGCTATATTCGTCTTCTGTTTCTGGCGCTTGTCGCGCTGGTGCTTATCGTCGTCGCCTCGGCCAACCGGGGCGCGGTCAGCGTCAATCTGCTGCCGGCGGGACTTGCGGATTTCCTTGGCGGGCCGGTCGTGGTGGCGATGCCGCTTTATCTCGTCATCCTGGGCGCCGGTGTTGCGGGGCTGGCGCTGGGGTTTCTCTGGGAATGGCTGCGCGAGCACAAGTACCGCGCTGCCGCCCGGCGCGAACGGCGCAACGCCGGCAGGCTCGGCCGCGAGGTCGAGAAGCTGCGCGGCACGCCCGATCAGCGCGATGAAGTCGTGGCGCTGCTCGAGGATCGCGAGACCCGTCGTTAGGCCGGGCCCGCAGGGCGCGCTCGGGCTGCCAGGGGGCGGTCTGGGCAAGGCTGGCCGCGCTTGGGCGCGCGGCGCATGCGACCGGCGGCCGGCGGCGCGGAGCGGTCGAACGGATGAAGGCATCGGGGTGCGAATGGCGGTCAGGGTTCTCGATACGACGGCGGCACGGACGGGCGGCGGCGGTGCGCCGCGGGTGAAATTCTGCGGCCTGCGGACCGCGCAGGACGTGGCCGTGGCCGCGGATGCCGGCGCGGCCTATGTCGGCTTCGTCTTCTTCGCCCGCTCGCCGCGGCATCTGTCGATCGAGGCGGCGCGCGCACTTGCGCTCGAGGTGCCGCCGGGCATCGCCAAGGTTGCGCTGACTGTGGATGCCGACGATGCCGCGCTGGCTGCGATCCTCGAGGCAGTGCCGATCGACATGTTGCAGCTGCACGGTCGCGAGGCGCCGGACCGGGTGTTGGCCATCCGCGCGGGCTTCGGTCTGCCGGTGATGAAGGCGGTGGGCGTGGCGACGGCCGCGGATCTGGAGGCGATCGACGCCTATGAAGAGGTAGCCGACCAGATCCTGGTGGATGCGCGTCCGGCGCCGGGTGCGGCGCTGCCGGGGGGCAATGGGCTGGTCTTCGACTGGCGGTTGATCGCCGGGCGCGGCTGGCGCCGGCCCTGGATGCTGGCCGGCGGTCTCACGCCCGACAATGTTGCCGCGGCGATCGCCGCGACTGGCGCGCGGCAGGTGGATGTCTCCTCCGGTGTCGAGGCCGCGCCCGGCGTCAAGGATGCCGGCCGGATGGCGGCCTTTGCGCGCGCCGTCGCCGGAGCGGATACAGCCCACCCCCCCGGGCCGCACCCCGCCGCGCCCGCCGGCGACGGCTGACTGCGCTTTACCGCGCCGCCCGAAGGGGCTACATCCGCAGGACACCGCGCGGGAGAGCATGCCATGGCCGACGATCGCCTGAACAGTTTCAAGTCCGGCC
>JASBUM010000462.1 GCA_030147905.1 Acidimangrovimonas sp. | reverse complement strand
AGACCTCGGCGCCGCGGGTATAGGGCACGACGCAAAACGCACAGAACTTGTCGCAGCCCTCCTGCACGGTGAGAAAGGCCGACGGCCCCCGCCGCTGTCGGCGCCGGGGGAGATGGTCGAACTTGTCCTCGGCGGGAAAATCGGTCTCGACCGGGCGCGCACCGTCACGCGCGGCCCGCTCGAGCGCCGGAAGCCGGTGATAGCTTTGCGGCCCCACGACCAGATCGACCAGCGGCGCGCGGCGGATGATCTCTTCGCCCTCTGCCTGGGCCACGCAACCGGCGACCCCGATCTTCAGATCGGGCCGCGCAGCCTTCAGCGGCCTGAGACGGCCGAGATCCGAATAGACCTTTTCGGCCGCCTTCTCGCGGATGTGGCAGGTATTGAGCAGCACCATGTCCGCCTCTTCGGCGCGGTCGGTGGTGACATAACCCGACGCGGCCATCGCCTCGGCCATGCGCTCGCTGTCATAGACGTTCATCTGACAGCCATAGGTCTTGATATAAAGCTTCTTCGGCGCGGTCACGGTCCCGGCCTCCTTCGTCGCGGACAGTGCGGGTTGGTATCGAAACGGCGGCGCTTGCGCAATGCCCGGCTTGGGGTGCAGCATGGCCGGGCCGGCAAGAAGGGGACGGATGCACGATGGACGGCTCGGAACGCAACAGCAAGGGGGCGGTCGCGGCGCTGCCCGAGATCGGGCTCGATGCCTTCCTCGCGGGCGGTGTAGCGGCGTTGCGGCCGGGGCCCGCGGCACTGATCTTCGCCGAGGATCAGGTGGAACTTGCCGGCACCATCGCCCATCACCACCGCATCGGCTTCGCGCCGATCATCGTCTTCGCCGCCGAAAGCTGCAGATTGCCCGCCGATGCCTTGCTGCCCGAAGGATTGCAGGCGGTGCGGGCCGACATCTATACCCCCGGCGCGGTCGCCCGGATCGTCAACAGGGTGATCGCGGCCGCGCCCGACGTCTGGTTCTATCTCGGCTACAACGCGGAATATTTCTTCTTTCCCTTCTGCGAGTCGCGCAGCGCGACGGAAATGATCGCCTTTCACGCACAGGAACGGCGCGCCGCGATGCTGAGCCATGTGATCGACCTCTATGCCCGCGATCTGACCCGCAACCCCGACGGTGTGTCGCGCGACGACGCGATGTTCGACCGCAGCGGCTATTATGCGCTTGCCCGGACGGATCCCGCCAATCACAACCACCCGAAGGAGCGGCAGCTCGACATCTTCGGCGGCTTGCGCTGGCGCTTCGACGAGCATGTCCCGCCCGACAGGCGCCGGATCGACCGCATCGCGCTGTTCCAGGCCCGGCGGGGGCTGGAGATGCGCGATGATTTCACCTTCAACGTCGAGGAATACAACACCTATTCCTGCCCCTGGCACCGCAACCTGACCGCTGCGGTGGCGTCGTTCCGCACGGCCAAGGCGCTGCGGCGCAATCCCGGCTCGCGTTTTGACATCGACGGCTTCGCCTGGTCGGGGTCGGAGCCCTTTTGCTGGAACTCGCGCCAGCTCCTCGAACTCGGGATGATGGAAAGCGGCCAGTGGTTCTGAATCCGCCCGACCCGGATGGGGATACCGGGCCGGGACAGCAGTTGCGGCGCTGCCCGTCGTGGGCCGCGCCGACAGGCAAGGCGCAAGCTATTGCGCCGGCATCGCCGCCGAGTCGCCCGCGCGGTTGCGCGTCTCGGTCATCGAATGGCGCATGGGCTTGAGCACGAAGAGTGCGAGCACGACCACCACGATATTCATCAGCGCGGCCACGACGAAGACCGCGTGCCACGATCCCGTCGCCGCCTTCAGAACGTTGGCGAAGGGAACGAGAAAGGCCGAAAGCCCCTTGGCGGTATAGAGGAAACCCGCGTTCGAGGTCGCGTATTTGGGCCCGAAGCTGTCGGTGCAGGTCGAGGGAAAGAGGCTGAAGATCTCACCCCAGGTGAAGAATATCAGCGCCGCCCCGATGACGAAGAGCCATGGGCTCGACCCCAGCGACCCGAGAATCCAGTAGGCCACCGCCCCCAGTCCGAAGGCGATCGCCATCGTGTTCTCGCGGCCGATGTGGTCCGATACCCAGCCGAAGAACGGGCGCGCACCGCCATTGGCCAGCCCGTCGACGATCAGCGCCACGGTCAGCGTGCTCGCCCCGAAGATAAGCACCGTATCAGCGACATGATAGGACCGCGCGATCAGCGCGATCTGGGCCACCGCCATCAGCCCGCTGGCCGAAACCATGACGAACATGATGTAGAGCACCCAGAAGACCGGGGTCTTCAGCATCTCCGAGGGTCTCATGCTGTCCTTCGTCTGCGGCAGCTTCGAGGTCACCGGCGCCTTCACCTCGCCGGGATAGGGAAAGCGCATGAACCAGGCGAAGATGAAGATGATGCCGCCCTGGAACAGCCCGAACCAGAAGAAGGTCGAGGCATAGCCGGCCGAGGCGATCATCAGCCGGATCGGAATCACCGTCAGGACCGCGCCCGCCCCGAAGCCCGCCGCCGTCAGCCCGATCGCCAGGCCGCGGCGGTCGGGGAACCATTTCACCGCGTTGCCGACGCAGGTTGCATAGACCGCGCCCCCGCCGACACCCGCGAGCACGGCGCCCAGATAGAGCATCGACAGCGACCCGGCGAAGGAATTGACGATCCAGCCGAGGCCGACGAAAAGGCCGCCCACGGCAATCACCACCTTGGGTCCCCGGTCGGGGCCGAGCGAGTCGGCGATCCAACCCTCGATCGGGGTAAGCCAGGTCTCCAGCGCCACGAAGATGCTGAATGCCACCTGGATCGCCGCCACCGACCAACCGGTCTTGGCGGCCATCGGATGGACGAACAAGGTCCAGCCGTATTGAAGATTCGCGATCAGAACCATGCACACGACACCAATCGTGAGCTGGAGCCATCGGTTTGCAGGGGGCCTGCCGGCCGCCGTCTTAGCGTTCATAGTTGTGGGTCTCCTCCACTTCGGTCTTTTCCAACGACGTCCGTTGTCCGGATCTTCTGGAATACATTATCTGGAATGCCAGTTCGCGTTCCTCGCCCGTACCTCGGCGTCCTCCTCGGCGACGACAGGTGCGGGGGTCGAAAGTCCGGCGCCGCGTGGATTTCACGCACGGGCGCCGTAGCACAGCGCGGGAGGGGGCTGCGGCATGGCGCAGTCCCGACCCCGACCTGCGGCGACGGGCGGACGAACTGGCCGCCGGTCACCTCTTCGGTGTTTTAAGACAGATGATTTCGCGCGTTGCGCGATCGCCGCTTTGTCACTCTCGCAACCGGCAATCCCTTGCCGCCCAACTACGGCCGGCGGGTCGAGTCGCGATGTTCTTGCACCCCGTCCTCTATGCGGGTATTGACATGGACATACCCTGGCATTCCAAATACCATCAACGCGACACCCGCGCAACGCCCATGCTCTGCTGATCGGGCCGGCGCGGAAATCTGCTTCGAGTTCGAATCCGATGGCGCCGATCCGGGAAGATGATGCGCTCGATTACCGCGATCTGGTGGCAGGGGCCGCCGACGCGATCGTCGTTGCCGATTCCTGCGGCACCATCCGCCTGTGGAACGCCGCGGCCACACGCCTGTTCGGCTTCACCGCCGAGGAGGCGCTGGGGGCCTCGCTCGACCTAATCATTCCGGAGGCCCAGCGCGCGCGCCACTGGCAGGGCTATGAAAGGACCATGAAGTCCGGCGTCACCCGCTACGGCGATCGGTTGCTCCGGGTGCCGGCACTTCACCGCGACGGCCGGCGTCTGTCGATCGCCTTCACCGTCGGCCTGCTACGCGGGCAGGACGGCGCGGTATCGGCGGTTGTGGCGATCATGCGCGACGAGACCGAACGCTGGCAGGAGGAACGCATGTTGCGCACGCGGCTGGCCGAACTCGAAGGCGCCGCCGCGCATCCACCATAGCCCGGTTACATCGGTGCGCCACACCGAAGACATCGACAGAAGCAGCCTCTCCCGGCGCGTCGAGAGGTGCCACACAGGGCGCTGGCGGACGATCCCCGAAATCAGGCGTCCGGGGCGAAGGCAGATCCGCGCCCATGCCGACACGGGTGCCGGCATCCGCGCGTCGGCAGGCCGAAAGCCCGGCCCGCGACACATCGGCCGTTTCGCGACAATGGACTTGTCGCGCAACGGGGAGGACTGTAGGGACAGTGGCACCTTGAATGCCAGGAACGGCCTACGTTCCGCCCGCCCCCGCCGGGCGGCCATGAGAAGGAAACGATCCGTGAACACTCGCACGCAAAGGCGCTGGCCGGTTTCGGAACGGCCCACCTCCGAACTCGTATTGAAGCCCTTCGCGCCCGAGCCGACTTTCAAGACCCGGATCTACGAGACGCTGAAACACGCGATCACCAACATGGATAGCTACGGCCGGACCGAGGAAACCTGGCTTGACGAGCGGCAACTCGCCGAGAAGCTCGGCGTAAGCCGGACGCCGATCCGCGAGGCGATC
>JASBUM010000459.1 GCA_030147905.1 Acidimangrovimonas sp. | reverse complement strand
CAGCCGGATTCGGACGCGATCTATGACGATGCCGCCGGCTGGATCCGCTCCGAGGCGCTCATGCGGCTCGACCTCGGCGCCGGACGGCTGCCCGGGATGCTGGTCTTCGGCGCGGAGGATCCGCACCACTTCCGGCCCTCGCAGGGGACCGATCTTCTGGCGTTCTTCGCCGGCATCTTCGAACGCGCGATGCGGCGCTGGCTGGCATGAGCCTGGCGCTCTCGCCGGCGCTGCGCGAAGCCCTGGCCGACTGGCTCGACCAGCGTTCCGCGCTCGCCGCGTCGGGCGAGAACACCCGCCTTGCCTATCAACGCGACGTCGCGGGCTTTCTTGCCTTTCTGGCCGGCCACCGGGGCGGGCCACAGGGGATCGGGGCCCTTGCCGGGCTGGGGCCCGCCGATCTGCGGGCCTGGATGGCACATGAACGTGGCCGCGGCCTGTCGGCGCGATCGCTGGCGCGTGCGCTTTCGGCGGTGAAGAGCTTCATGCGCTGGCTGTCGGAACGCGAGGGCTTCGATGCGACGGCCGTGCTGAGCGCGCGTGCCCCACGTTTCACCCGCAGCCTGCCGCGCCCGATCGACGAAGAGGACGCGCGCGAAGCTCTCGGTCAACTCGACAGCCAGGGGACCGAGGCCTGGATCGGCGCGCGCGATCTGGCGGTGGCGACGCTGCTGTGGGGATGCGGGCTGCGCATTTCCGAGGCGCTGGCACTGCGCGGGGCCGATGCGCCGCTGCCCGAGGTCCTGCAAATCCGCGGCAAGGGCGGGCGCGAACGCCAGGTACCGGTGCTGCCCGCCGCGCGCGAGGCGGTGGCGCGCTATCTGGCGTTGTGCCCCTATCCGCGGCAGGCCGATGCGATGCTGTTTCGCGGCCGGCGCGGCGGCCCGCTGTCGGCACGCGTCTTCGCCCGCGCGATGGAGCGGATGCGCCACAGCCTGGGCCTCGCGGCCAGCGCCACGCCCCATGCGCTCCGGCATTCCTTCGCCACCCACCTCCTGAGCGCCGGCGGCGACCTGCGTGCGATCCAGGAATTGCTGGGACATGCCTCGCTGGCGACGACGCAGGCCTATACGGCGGTCGACCAGGCCCGGCTGATGGCGGTCTACGATGCGGCGCATCCCCGCGCGCGGGGCGAAAGCGGCCCCGGAACCCCCTCTGGCCCGGCCCATCCGCCCATCCGCGGGCGGCAGGCATTGCCAGACGCCGCGCTTTCGGTCAAGAAACGGGCATGACCGACAAGCAGCTCGCCTTCGCCGTCCATCTCTTCACCGCCACCGGGGCCGTCTTCGCCACTTTCGCCATGCTCGCAGCCGCCGAGGCGAAATGGTCGCTGATGTTTCTGTGGCTGGTCGCGGCCTTCGTCGTTGACGGGCTCGACGGTCCGCTGGCACGGCGCTTCGCGGTCAAGACCCATGCGCCACAGATCGACGGCGTTCTGCTCGACCTGATCATCGACTACCTGACCTATGTGTTCATCCCGGCCTATGCGCTGTTCAAGTCCGGCCTGATGCCGGGCTGGGCGGGATGGCTCGCGATCATCGCGATCAGCTATGGCAGCGTCGTCTATTTCGCCGATACGCGGATGAAGACCAAGGACAATTCCTTTGCCGGCTTCCCGGGCTGCTGGAACATGCTGGCCGTGGTGGTCTTCGCGCTCAAGCCCGAGCCGGCGGTCACGCTTGGGCTCATCCTTATCCTGGCGGCCGCGATGTTCTCGCCGCTGAAGTTCATCCATCCGGTACGGACACAGCGGTGGCGCTGGCTTTCGCTGCCGATGGCCCTCGCGTGGACGATCTTCGCCGGGTGGTCGGCATGGACGAATTTCGCCGCCGGCGCGGGCGTGCACGCGGGCCTGCTGCTCACAAGCGTCTACCTGCTCTTTGCCGGCATCGCCCAGCAGATCGTGCCGCAGCGCCGGGTCGACGCCTAGATCAAGAGCCCCGCCGCGCCCTCGAGACGCAGCAGCGCGACCTTGGTCTCGACCCCGGTGCCGCCGGAAAAGCCGCCAAGGCCGCGCGCGGCCAGAACCCGGTGGCAGGGAATGAAGATCGGGATCGGATTGCCGCCGCAAGCCTGGCCGATGGCCTGGGCCGAAACCCCCATTTCCTGGGCGATCTCGCCGTAGCGGCGGGTCTCGCCGAAGGGAATGGCACGCAAAGCCGCGTAGAAGCGACGCTGGAATTCGTTGGCCCTGGGCGCCAGAGGCAGATCGAAATCGTGCAAGCGCCCGGCGAAATAGGCCGCGAGCTGCCGCCCCGCCTCGGCCAGAAGCTCGGCCTCGGCGCCAAGATTCGCAGCGGTGGCATCATCCGCCGCCGGCCGCGCCCCGCCCGCCCAGGTCAAAGAGATAATTGCGCCGGCATCCGCGGTGACGGCGACCGGGCCGGTCGGTGTATCGAAACGGGCGATGTCCATGACACGATGGTGCCGCAAGCGGCGGCGGCGGGAAACCCGAATTCGGCGCATAGCCGCCCGATCTGCCGCGCGCGGCCGGCGGGAAAACCCGTTGCCCGGTCGCGGCGGTTTCGGTTACGCTCGCACCGACGCCGACGCGCCCGCTGCGGCGAAGGCGCCGCCCCCCGGCCGCCACGGGCCGTTCGGGCCTCGCGCGCGCCAGCCCAACCCTCCCCCGGATCGAGGTCCCCGATGATTACCGTCGAATATTGCCGCCTGATGGCGGCCTACAATCGCTGGCAGAACCAATCCCTGATCGCCGCCGCGGATGGTTTGAGCGATCGCCAGCGCTGGGCCGACCGCGGCGCCTTCTTCAAATCGATCGCGGCGACGCTAAACCATCTCTACTGGGCGGATGCCCTGATGTTGGCGCGCATCCTAGGCGATGAACGCCCGCACGACCGTATCACCCATTCGCTGACACAGCCCACGGCCTGGCCGGAATTCAAGGCGCTGCGCGTCCGGCGCGACGCGGAAATCGAAAGCTGGGCGAAGCGGCTTGGCGGGCGGGATCTAGCAGGAAACGTCGCATGGTATCCCCCGGGCGGCGCGGGGCGGATCGAAATGCCCAAAACGCTTTGCGTGATCCAGCTCTTCAACCACCAAACCCACCATCGCGGACAGGTCCACGCCCTGCTGACCGGTTTCGGCGCCCAGCCCGCGCCGACCGATCTACCGGCAATGCCCAAGAGGGGGCCAGGCGCGGCGCGATCGGGCGCGCCGCGGCCGCCGCGCGCGCCCTAGCCCAGCACCGTCGAACAACGCCCGCAGGTGCCGGGGTGCTTGTGCCGGCCGACATCGGGCAGGATCTTCCAGCAGCGTTCGCATTTCTCGCCCTCGGCGCGCTAGAACACCACGCCGACGCCCGGCACTTCCGGCAGGCGGAAGGCTTCGTTCGGCATCGGATCGGCGCTGAGCACAATGTCCGAGGTGATGCACAGATCTGCGAAATCCACCCGTTTGAGCAGCGCCAGCACCTCGGCATCGGCGACATGGACCACCGGCGCCGCCTCGAGGCTCGCGCCGATCACCTTGGCGCTGCGCTGCACCTCCAGCGCGGCGGTAACGACGCGGCGCACCTGCCGGATCTGCGCCCATTTCCCGGCCAGGGCCGGATCGCGCCACGCCGCCGGGGTTTCGGGCATGTCCTGAAGATGGACCGAGCCTTCGTCCTGCGGATAGCGGGCCAGCCAGACGTCTTCCATGGTGAAGACGAGGATCGGCGCGAGCCAGGTCACCAGCCGGTGAAAGAGCAGATCAAGCACGGTCCGCGCCGCGCGCCGGCGCGGGCTGTCGGCGGCGTCGCAATAAAGCGCGTCCTTGCGCACATCGAAATACAGGGTCGAAAGATCGACGGTGCAGAACTGGAACAATTTCTGGAACACGCCCTGAAAATCGAAGGCGGCATAGCCCGCGCGCACCTCGCCATCCAGTTCCGCCAGCCGGTGCAGCACCCAGCGCTCCAGTTCCGGCATCGCCTCGGGGGCCACCCGTTCGGCGGGCTCGAACCCGGCGATATTGCCGAGGATGAAGCGCAGCGAATTGCGCAGGCGGCGGTAGCTGTCGGCCGTGCCCTTGAGGATCTCGGGGCCGATCCGCTGATCGGCGGTGTAATCGCTTTGCGCCACCCACAGCCGCAGGATATCGGCGCCATATTGCTTGATGACCTGTTCGGGCAGGATCGTGTTGCCGAGCGATTTGGACATCTTCATGCCCTTCTCGTCGAGCGTGAAGCCATGGGTCACCACATTGCGGTAGGGCGCGCGCCCCTTGGTGCCGCAGGCTTGCAAGAGCGAGGAATGGAACCAGCCCCGGTGCTGGTCGGTGCCTTCCATATAGACATCGGCAATGCCGTCGGCGACGCCGTCCGCGCGGTCGCGCAGCACGAAGGCATGGGTGGAGCCCGAATCGAACCACACGTCGAGCACGTCGAAGACCTGGGTATAGGCGTCCGGGTCGGCGATGCCGTCGAGCACCCGCGCCTTGAAGCCCGGATCATACCAGATATCGGCGCCGTCTTCCTCGAACGCGGCGACGATCCGGGCGTTCACCCGTTCGTCGCGCAAGAGATATTCGGGATCCGTCGGCAGCGCGCCCTTCCTGGTGAAACAGGTCAGCGGCACGCCCCACGCGCGCTGACGCGACAGCACCCAATCGGGGCGGTTCTCGATCATGCTGTGCAGACGATTGCGCCCCGAACGCGGGGTGAAGCGTACCAGTTCGTCGATCGAGGTCAGGGCGCGGGTGCGGATCGTGTCGCCATATTGCCCCATGCCATCGTTCAGCCTGGCGTCGATCGCGGCGAACCATTGCGGCGTGTTGCGGTAGATCACCGGCGCTTTCGAGCGCCATGAATGGGGATAGGAATGCTTGATCCGGCCGCGCGCCAGCAGGCCGCCCGCCTCGGCCAGCTTGTCGATGACGGCGGCGTTGGCGTCGCCTTCCTTGCCGTTCGGCTTGAGGATCATCTTGCCGCCGAAGAAGGGCAGATCGGGCCGGAAGCTGCCGTCATCCATCACGTTATAGGTGATGACCCGGTCGAGCATGCCGAGGCCGCGGTAAAGCTCGTATTCCTCCATCCCGTGGCTGGGCGCGCAATGGACGAAGCCGGTGCCCTCGGTATCGGTGACGAAATCGGCCGCGCGAAAATCGCGCAGATCGTCCCATTCGCCCTGCGCGCCCTCGGCACCGGCCAGCGGATGGGCCAGCTCCAGCCCCGCCAGCTCATCCACGGCGACATCGCGCAGGCGGCGATACATCCCCTCGTCGAGCCGCGCCCGCGCCATCACGTCGGCGGCGAGATTGTCGGCGAGGATGTAGCGATCGCCGATCCGGGCCCAGCATTGCTCGGGCCGACCGGTGACTTCGTAAAGGCCATAGGCGATGTCCGCGCCGTAGACCACCGCCCTGTTGGACGGGATGGTCCAGGGCGTTGTGGTCCAGATAACCACATAGGTATTCGATAGGCCGATACTCTCGGCAGCCATCACGGAATGGTGGTGCCTGCCCATCGTATCGGTTGTCTCGCTACGCAGCGCTTCGACCCGGAACTTGACCCAGATCGTCGGGCTTTCCTTGTCGTGATATTCGACCTCCGCCTCGGCCAGGGCGGTCTTTTCCACCGGCGACCACATCACCGGTTTCGACCCCTGATAAAGCGTGCCGTTCATCAGGAATTTCATGAATTCGCCGGCGATCACTGCCTCGGCGTGAAAGGCCATGGTCAGATAGGGATCGTCCCATTTGCCGGTGATGCCGAGACGCTGGAATTCCGCGCGCTGGATGTCGACCCAGCCTTCGGCGAATTTGCGGCATTCCTGGCGGAAGGCGACGATATCGACATCGTCCTTGTTCAGGCCCTTGGCGCGGTATTGTTCCTCGATCGTCCATTCGATCGGCAGGCCGTGGCAATCCCAGCCCGGCACATAGCGCGCATCCAGTCCCATCATCTGATGGCTGCGCACGATCATGTCCTTGATCGTCTTGTTGAGCGCGTGGCCGATATGGAGATGACCGTTCGCATAGGGCGGGCCGTCATGCAGGATGAAGGGCTTGCGGCCCTCGGCGCGGCCCCGCTCGCGCAGCCGGTCGTAGATCCCGATCCGCTCCCAGCGGGTCAGCCATTCGGGCTCGCGGCTGGGCAGGCCGGCACGCATCGGGAAATCGGTCTGCGGCAGGAAAACGGTATCGCGATAGTCAGGGCTTTGGGCAGGCGTGTCGGCGCACATGATATGCGGTCCTTGCAATTCGTGGAGATGAAGGGCGGCCACGCGCGGCGGCCAAGACGCGAAAGTAGGGTTTCCCGGCGTCCGAATGACTCAGAGCGCCGGGCAAATAATTCGACCTATGATCGCGAATTGCCGCTTCATAACGCGCTTATACGCACGACCAGCCACGCGGTCCAGAGGCCCCGAACCGGATTTGTACCACCCGCCCGCGGCCCGGCCCGGCCCGCGCCGCCCTTGCTGCGCCGTCGGCGCACCAAGGGTCACAAGCTGATGCGGTAGCGTGCAAACCCCTTGTCGCCGGCGCCCGCCGGGGCGATCTTCACGCCCTTGACCTGGTCGATATATTGCGCGCCGCGCGGTCCGGTGTCGAACAGCACGCTGGTTCCCGGCATCGGCGCGAAGGTCCAGTTGCCATCGGCCGAAGGGTTGATCGTGCCTTCCTCGTGGATATAGCGCACCAGGATATCGCGGTTGGTGTCGGGGCCGACGAAGATGATCTTCGAGGAATCGACGCCCGGGAAATGCCCGCCGCCGCCGGCGCGGTAATTGTTCGAGGCGACGACAAAGACCTGCTTCGGGTCGATCGGCCTGCCCTGATACCGCAGGTCGACGATGCGATGGGCCTCGGGGTTGATCACCTTGCCGTCCTGATCGTAGCGCGAGGGCTGCGACAGGTCGATCCGGTAGCTGACCCCGTCGATCACGTCGAAATTATAGGACGGGAATTTCGGGTCGAGCAGCATCTGATCCGCCTTGCCGGGGGTAATCTGGTTGAAGATCCCCGCCGATCGTTCAAGCCATTCGCGCACCGTCGCGCCATCCACCGCCACGGCGCGGAAGGTGTTGGGGTAGAGGTAAAGATCGGCCACGTTCTTGATCGCCACCGCACCCTTGGGCACGTCGGTATAGTAATCCGGCCCGCCGCGCCCGCCGGCCTTGAACGGCGCCGCCGCCGACAGCAGCGGCAGATCGGCATATTTGGTGTCCTTGAGCATCTGCCGCGCATACCAAAGCTGCGCGTTCGAGACGATCTGCACCGAAGGATCGTCGGCCACCAGCGCGAAATAGGAAAACAACGGCGCCGAGGTCTTGCCCACCGGGCGGCGGACGTAATCCAGCGTCGCCTGGTGATCGGCGGCGATCGCGGCGACCAGGCGCTTGTCGCTTTTCACCGTCGCGATCTTCTTGCGTCCCTCGCGGCGGTAGATCGCGCGGGCCTCGGACGTGTGGCTGACGATCTTCCAGCCCTTGCCGTCCTGTTCGAGCATGAGATCGATCAGACCCATATGCGAGCCCCAGAACCCCGCCATCACCGCAGGCTTGCCGCGCAAGGTGCCGCGCTGAAGATCGGCGCCGTCGATGCCGGCGAAATCCTTGGACGGGAAGACCAGATGCTGGTGGCCGGTGAAGACCACGTCGATCCCCTCGACCCCGGCGAGGTAAAGTGCCGCGTTTTCCATCCCCTCGCTCTGGCCCGCGCCGTCGATCCCGGTATGGGCGAGCGCCACAACCAGATCGGCCCCCTCTTCGCGCATCTGGGGCACATAGGCCTCGGCGGTGGCGACGATATCGCGGGTCATCACCTTGCCCTTCAGATTGGCCTCGTCCCATTGCAGGATCTGCGGCGGCACGAAGCCGATGAAGCCGATCTTGACCTTGTGCGCCGC
>JASBUM010000447.1 GCA_030147905.1 Acidimangrovimonas sp. | reverse complement strand
GAGCCGGGTGTGATCTTCATCGACCGCATCAATGCGATGAACAATCTCGCCTATGCCGAGACCATCGCCGCCACCAATCCCTGCGGCGAACAGCCCCTTCCGCCCTATGGCGCCTGTCTTCTGGGCTCGGTCAACCTGGCGCGGCTGGTGCGCGATCCGTTCGGGGCGCAGGCGCGGCTGGACGAGACCGCGCTTGACGATCTGGTGCGCGTCGCGGTGCGGATGATGGACAATGTCGTCGACGCCAGCCGCTTTCCGCTGCCGCAGCAGGCCGAGGAGGCGCGGGCCAAGCGCCGGATCGGCCTGGGCGTCACGGGGCTGGCCGATGCGCTTCTGATGGTGGGGCTGCGTTACGGCAGCGAGGAGGCCGCGGCCCGGACCGAGGCCTGGATGCGCCAGATCGCGCGCGCCTCCTATCTCGCCTCGGTCGATCTGGCCCGCGAGAAGGGCGCCTTTCCGCTCTTCGACGCCGAGAAATACCTCGCCTCCGGCATGATGCGGCAGATGGACGACGACGTGCGCGCCGCCATCGCCGAACACGGCATCCGCAATGCGCTTCTGACATCGATCGCGCCTACCGGCACGATCAGCCTTTACGCCGGCAATGTCAGCTCGGGGATCGAGCCGGTCTTTGCCTATGCATACAAGCGCAAGGTGCTGCAAAAGGACGGCAGCCGGACCGAGGAAGAGGTGGTCGATTTCGCGGTCAAGCTGTGGCGGGAGAAATTCGGCGACGCGCCCTTGCCCGATCATTTCGTCGATGCCCAGAGCCTGGCGCCGCTTGACCACGTGCGCATGCAGGCGGCGGCGCAGAAATGGATCGACAGTTCGATCTCCAAGACCATCAACTGCCCCGAGGATATCTCCTTCGACGATTTCAAGGATGTCTACCTGGCGGCCTGGGATCAGGGCTGCAAGGGCTGCACCACCTATCGGCCGAACGACGTCACCGGTTCGGTCCTGTCGGTCAGCGAGAAGACCGAGGCCGCGCCCGAAAGCGATCAGGGCGCCGACGTCGTCTATCTGTCCGAGCCGCTTGACCGGCCGCAGGAACTGGAGGGCTCGACCTACAAGTTGAAATGGCCCGACAGCGAACATGCGATCTATATCACCATCAACGATATCGTCGTCGGCGGGCGGCGGCGGCCGTTCGAAGTGTTCATAAACTCCAAGAACATGGAACATTTCGCCTGGACCGTGGCGCTGACGCGGATGATCTCGGCGGTGTTCCGGCGCGGCGGCGACGTGTCTTTCGTGGTCGAGGAGTTGAAGGCGGTGTTCGATCCGCGCGGCGGGGCATGGATGGGGGGCAAGTACATCCCCTCGATCCTCGCCGCGATCGGCGGCGTGATCGAGCGCCATCTGGTCGCGATCGGTTTCATCACCGGCGAGGGAATGGGGCTCAAGGCCGATCCGCAGGCGCAGATCGGCACCGCGGCCGGGCAGGGCGCCCCCCGCGGCAAGGCCTGCGCCAGTTGTGGCAGCTACGAGATGCGGATGGTCGAAGGCTGCATGACCTGCGCCAATTGCGGCTATTCGAAATGCGGCTGACGTGGCGGTGA
>JASBUM010000438.1 GCA_030147905.1 Acidimangrovimonas sp. | reverse complement strand
ACCGTCGGGGTTCGTGGCACGCGCCGGTAGGCGCGGCCGATGCGGGTTCGCGCGGCCTCGGGACGGGCGGGCTTGTCCCGCCCCGTCCGGCCGTCGCGTCAGGAACCCTGCGTGATGGGGAACTGAATTCTGGTTGCGCTGATGGCCCCGGGGGGCGCGGCTAGCTCACGCGGCAGCGCAGCGACGGGACTTGCAATGCGCTATACGCCGGCAAGTGTCAAGGACCGCTTCGCGATCGCGACGCCAGGGGGGGGGGGCGCGGTCATGCTCCCTTCCCGGCTTTCCGGCGGACGGCCACGCCCTCGGGTCAGGGCGCCTTCTCGGCGATGCCGGCCTGCTGCGCCGGAACTTCGAGAATATGGGGCGCAAGGGTCTGGCGATGCTCCTGCACGAACCGCGGGAAGCTTTCATCGACCGGCACGATGTCGAAATTCGCCCCGGCCGAGGCGACGGTGCCGTCGATCACCTGCTGTGCCACCTCCGGGCGTTCCATGTTCGCCGGCAGCCGCGAATGGAACGGCAGGGCGGCGGCCTTTCCGGCAACGGCATCGCGTCCGCCGAGCCAGCTGAAATGCCAGCCCGCATCCGCCACCAGCCGCCGGGTGATCCAGCGGCGCATGCCCACGCGCGCCTTCCAACACCGCATGGCGTCGCGCCAATAGCCCTTTACGGGCCCGCGAACGTCGCGCAGTGCCTGCATCCGCGTCAGCGCAGCGCGGCGGATGATTCTCGGCCCCAGCCGCAGCCAGCGTTCGCGCCGTTCCAGATTCAAGTAAAAGAAGAAAAAGCGCAGCTCCAGGCACATCACCTGGGCACGCTCGGGCGGGGCGCGCCTGATCTCGGCCAGGACCTGCGGGCTGGGGATCTCATCGACATCCGACAGCATGACCAGATCGTCCGGGCCTGCATCGGCGAGCCCCTGCAACATCGCTTCACGCTGCATGTGCTCGCGTTCCCACGGGCCCATTCCATCGGGGAATCGCTCGATCTTGAGATGCACGATCTTGTCGCGGAAGCGCGCGAAACGATCCAGATTCTCCTCGAGGTGAAAGGGCTTGTCGCGACCGCTGAAGGTCTGTCCGGCCTCGACGATGACGAAACGGTCGACGACGCCGTCCAACTCGGTCAGGCGCATCTCGAGCAGATCGAGTTCGTTGAAGAAGGTGAAGCAGTCGTAAAGTCTGGGCGCCATTACCTCGGTCCCGCCGATCCAGTTTCGGGCACGCGCCTTCCTTTGGCACCGATTCCCGGAGCGTGTCAAACCGAAGCGCCGCCTCCGCCGTCAACTCTGGGGTACGCCGTCTGCGCCGGCACGCCCCGCGCCCGCCCCTCCGGCGCGAAAGCTTCGCCCAAGTTCGGCGGCATTGCCGAAATAATGCCGGAAGACGTAATGCAGCGGGTTCCACCGCGCGGTATCGACATGCTGCGTGCCGGCGAGCACGATCGCGCGATGGGCGTGGACGCGCAGGACTTCGGTTTCGATCACCAGAAAGCGCGGGGCCGCCGCGCCCTCGCCGCCGCCGTGGTGGACGGCCGCAAGCCGGACCTCGAATTGAAGCGGGCATTCCGCGATGCGGGGCGGGGCCACGATCTCGCTCGCGCGGCGGGTGAAACCGCCCAGCGCGAACTTGTCCCGCTCGTGGCGAAATCCCGCCTGCGCCTTGAAGGCGGGAACCGGATCGGCACCGGTCGTGGGCGCGATCCGCTCGACCCGGTCCCATAACGGGGCGGAGGGGAAATTGAGCGTGCATTCCCCTTCGCGAAGCAGGTTGGCCGCGCCCTGCCCGCTCTCGGCCAGTCCCAGAACCACCCGAGGTCCCAGCGCCCAGGCCGAGGACATCGGCGTGATATTCGCGCAGCCGTCGGCACCGCGGGTGACGATGAGAACGACGGGCGTCCCGAAATAGAGAACCGGCGGCGATATGGTGAGGCATTCGTGCATTGTCATGGCTCCGTTAACATGTCGCCCCGGCATAGCAGGGCGGGGGCTGCCATGTTTCGGCGCCGGCCGAAACGTTCGAAGCTGACAGGGAGGGGCGGCCGGGATAGGCTTCTTCCATGGTGAACATGGTCTGGGGCAACACGATCGCCGAGGCTGCAAGCCTGATGGGCGATCCGGCGCGGGCGAACATGCTGGTGGCGCTGATGGGCGGGCAGGCCCTGACGGCGGGCGAGCTGGCGCGCATCGCCCGGGTCAGCGCCCCGACTGCCAGCGGCCATCTGGCCCGGCTGACCGAGGGGCGCATCCTGACGGTGACGAAACAGGGCCGCCACCGCTACTACCGCCTTGCCTCGGCCGAGGTCGCCCAGGCGATCCACGCGCTGACCGCGTTCGCCGCGGACGGTCCGCCGCGCTTCCGTCCGCCGGGCCCCCGTGACGATGCCCTGCGCCTTGCCCGGACCTGCTATGACCACATGGCGGGCAGGCTGGCGCTGGCGCTGGCCGACCGGCTGGTCGCGGCGGGGCATGTCATCCTGGCGGACGGCGCCGGCATGGTGACCGACGAAGGCACGATCTTCTTCGCGCGCCTCGGGATCGTGACGGACGGCAACCGTTCGCGACGTCCTCTGTGCCGGACCTGCCTGGACTGGAGCGAACGCCGCCCCCATATCGCGGGGCAACTGGGTGCCGCGCTGCTCGACATGATGCTGGCACGCGGATGGCTCCTGCGTTGCAATGATAGCCGGGCCTTGCGGCTCACCCCGGCCGGAGAGCAGGGCCTGCGCGCAGCCTTTGCGCTGCCGCATGACTGGCGTACAAACCCCGCATGCGCGGAGGTGCCGGGCGGGGACAGTCCCTCTGTCACCCGCGCGATCTCGGGTCGACCGGCGCCTAAGGGGCGCTGACGGGACAGGCCTTGGACAAGCGGCAGACGCCACCGGCCGGGCGCGATGACGCCCGATTATCCAGATGCGGCCTCTTCCCCGGGCGGGCAGTACCGGCCGGGCAATCGCGGTCCGGCGCATCGCGGCGCGCCCCGCGTGGTTCGGCATCACCCGCCCGACGCATATTCCAAGGGGCGGATGCACCGCAGGTCAACAGCGCCGAAGCATCCGCAGGCGGTCATGGCATCCAGGGGGAACGAAGCGTCAGGCGCCGAGATAAGCCTCGCGCACGGCCGGGTCGTCGGCCAGCAGGCCAACCGCACCCTCGCGGGTGATCCGGCCGGTCTCCATCACATAGGCCCGGTCCGCCACCGCGAAGGCGGCGAAGACGTCCTGTTCGACCAGCAGGACAGTCACCCCCTGCTTCCGGATGTCGGCAAGGATGTCGAGCAGCTGATCGACGATCACCGGCGCAAGGCCGAGGCTCATCTCGTCGACAAGCAGAAGCCGGGGATCGGCCATCAGCGCCCGGCCCATCGCGCACATCTGCTGTTCACCGCCCGACATGTTTCCGGCCAGCTGACGCCGGCGTTCACCGAGAATCGGAAACAGCGCATAGACATGTTCGAAACTGGCCGCGATCGCGCCCCGGTCCCTGCGCCGGTAGGCCCCCATGGCAAGGTTTTCCTCGACCGTCATGGCGGGGAACAGGTGGAGGCCCTCGGGCACCTGCACCAGCCCGGCGGTGAACACCGCCTCGGGCGACATCGGATGCAGGTCGCGACCGTCGAATTCGAGCCGCCCGGCCGCCCCGATCACCCGCGAGACCGCACGCAGAAGCGTCGTCTTGCCTGCGCCGTTCGAGCCCACAAGCGCCACGATCTCGCCCCGGCGCACCTCGAGGCCCACGTCGAACAGCACTTGCGAAGCGCCGTAGCCTGCGGTCAGCCCGTCGATCTTCAGCACCGTCTCGCTCATGTCCGCCTCTTACCCAGATAGGCCTCGACGACCTGCGGATCCTCCAGCACCGCCGCGGGATCGCCCTCGGCGATCTTCTGGCCGTGGTGCAGCACAAGCACCCGGTCCGACAGGCTGCGGATCGCCTTGATGACATGCTCGATCACCAGGATCGTCACCCCCTGGCCGCGCATCTTGTGGATCAGCGCGATCACCTCCTCGACCTCGACCGCATTCAGCCCCGCCATGACCTCGTCCAGCAGCAGAAGCCGCGGCTTCATCGCCAGTGCCTTGGCGAATTCCAGCCGCTTGCGGTCAGGTCCGCCAAGCGCATCGCCGAGGGCGTCGACGCGATGCGACAACCCGGTGAATTCCAGCCATTCGCGGGCCTCTTCGCGGGCGCGCGTCCGGGACTTTTCCCGGCCCGCGCCGAACATGGCACCGACCGCGACATTGTCGAGCGCCGAAAGGCCGGGGAAGGGTTTCATCACCTGGAAGGTGCGCGCGATCCCCAGATGGGCGCGGCGATGCGGGGACAGCGTGTCGATGCGCTCGCCGCCGAAGAAAAGCTGCCCCTCGCTCGGCCGCAGCGTGCCCGAGATCATGTTCACCAGCGTGGTCTTGCCGGCCCCGTTGGGACCGATCAGGCCCATGATCTCGTTCCTCGCCAGCCGGAAGCTCACGTCATCCACCGAGACGAGGCCGCTGAAGCGCTTGGTCAGGTTCCGCGCCTCGAGCACGGCGAGCGCCGCATCGGTGGCGGGCGCCGGCCGGGTCGCCGGTCCGGTTGCGGGGCTCATAGCCGGTTCTCCCGGATGTTCTGGGTCAGATAGCGCCAGCCCGACCGGCGCACGCCCGCGACCACATCCACCAGACCGCCGGGGGCGTAGATCACCGCAAGGACGATGACCAGCCCGAAGATCAGCGCCGCCGCGGTCGAGATCCAGCTCGACAGGATCTCGTAGACCGCCGACAGAAGGAACGAGCCGATCAGCGGCCCAAGCACGGTGCCGGTGCCCCCGAAGACGGCCATGATGACCATGCGCACGTTCAGCGTAGGATCGAAGGCGCTCGACGGATCGATGAAGGAGATCCAGTAGGCATAGATGCCGCCCGCGACCGCGGTGAAGGCGGCCGACAGCATCAGGGCCAGCACCTTGTAGAGCGTCGTGTTGACGCCCATCGTGGCGGCCGCATGCTCATCCTCGCGGATCGCGACGAGCCCCGCCCCGAAGCGGCCGAGTGACAGCCAGTAGACCGTCAGCGTGCATGCCAGCAGCAACACCAGAGAGATCCAGTAGAACATCGGATCGGCCCGGACCAGCGGCAGGATCAGGCCGGTGTTCTTGCCCGCGATCCCGATATTGGAAATCAGCGCGCCCATGCCCGCCGACAGACCCAGCGTGGCGATGGCGAAATAGGGCCCCCGCAGGCGCAGGATCGGCAGGCCGATGAAGAGCGCGCAAACCAGCGCGAGCGCCAGCCCCAGAACGAGGCCCGCCGCGAACGGCAGATGGAGCTGCGCCATGGCGATGGCGGTGCCGTAGATGCCGAGGCCATAGAACACCGAATTGCCGAAGGACACGTATCCGGTGAAGCCGCCGATGATGTTCCATGACTGGGCGAGCACCGCCAGAAGCAGGGCGTTGATCGCGAATTGCATCATCACGTCGCTGGCGACGATCGGCACGAAGGCAAGCGCGGCGGCGCCGGCGAGGACGATCATGAGGGTGGTCTTCGGTTTCATCACGCGGCCCTCAGCGAACGGGCCGGACGCAGGACGAGGATCAGCACCAGAAGGCCGAAGCTGATCACGTCGATGTAGGTCGGACCGAGATAGAGCGAGGCGAGGCTTTCGGCCACGCCGACGACGAGCCCGCCGAGGATGACGTGGAACGGGTTGTCGAGCCCGCCGATGATCGCGATGACGAAGCTCTTGGCGGTAAGGCTGGCGCCGACATAGGGCGTCAGATGCGTCAGCACGCCGAAGAGGCCGCCCGCGACCCCCGCCAGCGCAGTGCCGATGCCGAAGGTGATCGCATAGATCGAATGGGGATTCACGCCGTAAAGTCGCGCGGCCGTCAGATCCTGCGCGGTGGCGCGGATCGCGCGGCCTATGCGGGCGCGGTTCAGCAATGCCCAGACCGCCGCCGCCAGGGCGAAGGCGATGACGAAGGCCGCGAGGCTGACCAGCGGCACCGTCAGGCCCGCAAGCTGAAGGTTGGCGCCGGCATAGGCGGGATTGATGGTGCGGAAATCGGCGCTGAACAGAAGCTGTGCGAGATAGGTCAGCACCACGTTCAGCCCGAAGGTGATAAGCAGGGTGTTCAGCATCGGTCCGCGCACGATCAGGTTCAGCACGTAGCGTTGAAGCAGGTAGCCCAGCGCGAACATCACCACCGCCGCCACCGGCAGCGCAAGGAACGGATCGATCCCGAGCCCGGTGAACAGGTAATAGACGACATAGCCGCCAAGCATGATGAAGGCGCCATGGGCAAGATTGACGACGTTCAGCACGCCCCACACCAGCGCCATTCCCAGCGCCATCAGCCCGTAGAGCCCGCCCAGCAGGATGCCGTTGAGCAGAATTTGAAGAAGCAGCATAAGCCTGTTTCCGTGATGAGCCGGGAAGACGTCAGGGCGGCGCGTCGCACCGCCCTGCCTCACGTGCCTAGCGCTTGTCCCAGGCCGGGATCGGGTAGATCGGCTTGTTCAGCTCATGCGTCGTATATACCGGCACCAGCTTGCCATCCTGGATCTGCACCACGATCTGCGGCAGGTCGATCTGCCCGTTCCCGGCGAATTTCACATTGGCGTAGACGCTGTTGAAGTCCGACGCGGCCAGCGCGTCACGGACCTTCTTCGGCTTCAGGGAGCCCGCCTTCTCGATCGCGTAGACATAGGCCTCGACATCGGCGACGGCGGAAGCGGCGTGGTAATCCGGCGAATAGCCGTATTTCGCCTTGTAGGCCTTGGCGAACTGGTCCGCGTTGCCGAACCACTTGTCGGTCAGCTTCTCGGTCGGCAGCCACGCGGTCATGCCGAAGGCGTCATTGGCGTCCTTGCCCAGCGCCTTGCGGAAGTCAGCCGTCGGCACGCCCACGGTGAAGCCGTAGAAGTCGTTCGGGTTCACGTTCAGGCTCTTGGCCTGGCGGATGAAGTTGAGTGCGTCGGTCTCGTGGCCCGACCAGAAGATCGCGTCGACCTTCTTGGACTTGATCTGCGACAGGATCGACGAGAACTCGCCGTTGCCATCGCGGAACTGCTCGTCGAGGACGATCTTCATGCCGGCCTTCTTGAGATGGGCGCGCGTGCCCTTCGCGACCGAGGTGTCGAAGCTGTCGTCGGCCGAGACCAGCGCGACGGTCTTGGGCGTGGGCTGCAGATGCTGCAACATGTCGATGGTCGAGGCGTAATAGCCACCGGCCGGCGGCAGCGTCCCGAAGACGTATTTGTAGCCCCGGCTGAAGATCTGGCCTGACGCCCCGCCGCCCTCGACCATCGGCACGCCGTATTTCTCGGCCACCGAGGAATCGTTGAGCACGAAATTCGAGGCGAACGGCCCGAGCAGGAAGTTGACGCGATCGCCGGTGACGAGCCGCACGTATTGGCGCACCGAGAGGTTCACGTCGGACTGGTTGTCGACGATGTCAAGCTTGAGCTGGTAGTCCTTGCCGCCCACCTT
>JASBUM010000425.1 GCA_030147905.1 Acidimangrovimonas sp. | reverse complement strand
CTGGCGCCGAACGCCTGCTTTGCCACGCTGCCGATCTCGATGATCGTGATCGGCTCGATGCTCAGCGCGGCGCCGCTCGCGGCCCTGATGCAGCGGCGCGGCCGGCGGACCGGCTTCGTTCTGGGCGCGCTGGCGGGGGCTGCGGGGGCCGCGGTCGGGGCATGGGGGCTGATGGCGGGGTCCTTCGGGCTGTTTCTCGCCGGCTCGTTGATGACCGGCCTTTACATGTCATCGCAGAACTTCTTTCGCTTTGCCGCGACCGATACCGCCTCGGATGCGTTCAGGCCGCGTGCGATTTCCTACGTTCTGGCCGGCGGGCTGGCATCGGCGGTGATCGGGCCGCAGCTTGTCAAGCTGACCGACGGCGCGCTGCCGATCACCTTCCTCGGCACCTACCTGGCGGTAATCGCCGTCAACCTGCTGGGTATGCTGCTGTTCTTCTTTCTCGACATTCCCCGCCCGCCGGCGCCCGTCGCCGGCGCACCGCTGGGACGCAGCCGGCGCGAGATGCTGACCACGCCGCGGATAGCGGTGGCGGTGATCTGTGCCACGGTCTCATATGCGCTGATGAATCTGGTGATGACCTCGGCGCCGCTGGCCGTCGTCGGCACCGGCTTCAAGACCTCGGACGCGGCCAATGTCGTCACCGCCCATGTCTTGGCGATGTACGTGCCGTCGTTCTTCACCGGCTGGATCATCGCCCGCGTCGGCGTCGAGCGCGTGATCGGCATCGGGCTCGTGATCCTCGGCGGCGCGGGACTGGTGGCGCTGAGCGGGGTGCATCTGATGCAGTTCTTCGGTGCGCTGGTGCTTCTGGGCGTGGGCTGGAACTTCGGCTTCATCGGGGCGACCTCGATGCTGGCCGGCGCCCACAACCCCGAAGAGCGTGGCCGCATGCAGGGCATCAACGATCTGATCGTCTTTGGCGGCGTCACCGTGGCCTCGCTGTCCTCGGGCGGGCTGATGAACTGCGCGGGCGGAAGCGCCAATACGGGCTGGCACGCCGTCAATCTGGCGATGGTGCCGTTCCTGGCGCTGGCCGGTGGCGCGCTGATCTGGCTCGCGCTGCGGCCGAAGGCGGCATAGGCAGGCCCGGAATGGAGCAGCCGAAATCTTCGCTTACCTGATCCGCCCGAGCGCGTCGCTCAACGCCTCGATGGCCAGGTTCGCCTCCTCAGAGGCATCCCCGGCCTCGGAAATTATCGCGATCGCTTCCTCGAGAATTTCGACAATTTCCGCCACGCTCTTTAGTCCAACGTAAGGCCCCGCCGGGGGTAGCTTATCGTCGGGCGCGACGGGCGCATTGGGATAATCGCAATTGCCCGTCGAAACCTCCGCAACGCGACCGCCGTTCACGCCGAAATAAGCGGCGATATCATGCTGCTTATCACCGCGAGCAAGCATCCCCTTCACAATCATCGTTTGACGATAAGAAAAAGCCACGCCCAGTCCCGACGCCCGTGACACCCGTTCAGTCACAAGCTTGCCCGGCTTCCGGAATTAGTCAACCCGCGCCCTACCAGCGCCCCGACGCGCCGCGCCAGGCAAGGCTGCCGCGACGGTGGAATTCCGACAGCACAAGTCCACCGGTCGCGACCCTGCCCGGCTCGCGCACGGCGAGGCGCAGCAGAGGCACGGCCAGCCAGCCCGCAAGCAGCGCCGGCACCGCGCCGGAGCCGACCTGCCGCCGGTGCGCCCGCGCCCATGCCACCCGCTCCAGCCCGCGTCGCGCCAGGGCCGCCACCGCCTCCGGCGCGGGATCCGGCAGGGGATCGCGGCCGCGCGCGGACAGTTCCGGCACCGCCCGCAGCCAATTGGCCAGCCCCGCACCGGCCGCAAGGGCGCGTACCACCGGTTCGGCCCGCCCGGGCGCACCCAGAGAACGGGCCGCCAGCCACATCACATTCCCGGCCGTGGCATCGAGATGCGCGGTCAGCGCCGCGTCGTCGGCGAAGGCCGCGCCATCCAGATCCCATTGCCGCGCCGCAACGAGGCCGAGGAAGGGCGCCAGCGGCAGTTCCGCCGCCGCGACCACCTCCGCCAGGGGTTCCAGCACCGGGTGACCCTTGGGCGGGGTGCCGGCGGCGGTCTGGCGCAGCGCATCCTCCCACCATTTCAGCCGGATCGCCGCCACGCCCGGCTCGGCGCTGGCCCAGGGCGCACGGGCGATTTCGAGATTGACCGCATAGATGGGCCACAGCCGCGCCTGCTGGCCGGCCCGCGCCCCGTAGGTCGCCAGCGCGCGATCGGGATCGCGCGCCTCGACCAGAGCTTTGCAATAGGCCATGCTCATGCCGGTTCCACCACCATTTGCACATAACCATAACTGCCGCCCGCGGCCTTCCACACCGCGATTTCCGCCGCCATCCCTTCGGCGACCGCGATTTGCGCCGGGTTCATCGCGATGCTCCGCCAGCTTGTCAAACGCGCCTCCAGCGGCGCGTAATAGGCCTTCCAGGCGCTTGCCGGCAGGACCCGATGGCCAAGCAGCCGATAGCCCGCCGCCGCGATCCGGGCGCGCAAATCGGCCTCGTCGCCCATTGCCGGCAAAGCATCGCGCCAGAACCGCCGCGCCGCCTCGGGCGGGGCCGATTTCAGCCAGATCAAATGCGAAAAGGCGATGCGTCCGCCCGGCACAAGCGCCCGGCGCCAGGCATTCAACGCCCGATCCACGCCGATGGCGTAGACCGCGCCTGCCGACCAGATCAGATCAAAGGGACCGCCGGGGTCGAGCATATAGCCGTGACAGATATCGACCGTCGCCACATCCGCCCAGTCCGCGTCCACCGCGGCGAGGAATTCGGAATGGATGTCGAGCGCGCACAGATCGACCCGCGGCGCCGATGCCAGCAGCGCGGCGATATCCGCCCCCCGGCCACAGCCCGCATCAAGCACGCGCAGGCGGCCCGGCACATCGGCCTTGCGGTTGGACAGCGCCAGCGCCAGCGCCCAATCGCGCGTCGCGTCATCGCCGGGCGCGAGCCGCTCGACATCCGCATAAAGCGCGGCCAACGCCGCCCGACGCCCGGAATCGGCACCATCGCACGCGCCGCTCATGCCGCCGGCGCCCCGTCGCGCACCAGTTTCCATTTGATCGCGTCGAGCAAAGCCTCGAACGAGGCATCGACGATATTGGCTGAAACCCCGACCGTCGACCAGCGCCGCCCCTGCCCGTCCTCGCTGTCGATGATGACGCGGGTCACCGCCTCGGTCCCGCCCTGGGTGATGCGGACCTTGAAATCGACCAGACGCATATCGTCGATACAGGCCTGATACGGG
>JASBUM010000409.1 GCA_030147905.1 Acidimangrovimonas sp. | reverse complement strand
CTGCGTTCGGGCCTGCCGCGCGACGCCTATGCCCGGGCGCGGGTGAACCGTTCGGGCCGGCGCTATGCCAGCGTGCATGTCGAGGCGTGGCAGGACAACCGGGCGCGGCTCTACGCCCAGGCGACGGGGCATTTCCTGATGCCGCCGCGCGATGGCTGACCGGCCACCGCCGGAGGATGCAACACCCGGCGGCGGGGCGCGACCAGATGATGCGGAGACGGTGCAGCCCCGCACCGGCAGCGACCATCCATCATCCGCCGTGCAGGACGGTCATGCCGCCCGCCATTCTGCGCCAGGCGACGCGGGCGCGCGGCCCGGCGCGGCCGAGAAGCCCGGGACCGGGGCCGCGCCTGCCCGGAGCGCCGACGGCGGGGATCCCGCCGCAGTCCCCGGCACGCTGACCCCCGGCACACTGACCCCCGGCACGCTGCCCTCCCGCTTGCTGACCCACCGCCGGGTGCTGGCGATCGCGCTGCCGATCGTGCTGTCCAATGCGACGGTGCCGATCCTCGGGGCGGTCGATACCGGTGTCGTGGGCCAGCTCGGGCAGGCGGCGCCCATCGGGGCGGTGGGCGTGGGCGCGGTGGTCCTCGCGGCAATCTACTGGATCTTCGGCTTCCTGCGGATGGGGACCTCGGGGCTGGTCGCCCAGGCGCGGGGGGCCGGCGATCCGGCCGAGAGCGGGGCGATCCTTTCGCGTGCGCTCATCATCGCGGCGGCGGCCGGTCTGGGGGCGATCGTCCTGCAATCGGCGCTGTTCGGCGCCGCGTTCATGCTGGCCCCGGCCTCGCCCGAGGTCGAGCGGCTGGCCAGCGTCTATCTGGCAATCCGCATCTGGAGCGCCCCGGCGGCGATCGGGCTCTATGCCCTGACGGGCTGGCTGATCGCGCAGGAACGCAGCCGGGGGGTGCTGGCGCTGCAATTGTGGATGAACCTCGTCAATGTCGGGCTGGACCTGTGGTTCGTGCTGGGGCTGGGCTGGGGCGTCGGGGGTGTGGCGGCGGCCTCGCTCATTGCGGAATGGACGGGGCTTGTGCTGGGGCTGTGGCTGTGCCGGGCCGCCTTCGGCGGGGATCAGTGGCGCGACTGGGCGCGGATCTTCGACCGCGCGCGCATCCGGCGCATGGTCGCGGTGAACGGCGATATCATGATCCGCTCGGTCCTGCTTCAGGGCGCTTTCACCGCCTTCGTCTTTCTCGGCGCGGGGCAGGGGGATGTCACGCTTGCCGCCAACCAGATCCTGATGCAGTTTCTCGAGATCACCGCCTATGCGCTCGACGGTTTCGCCTTCGCGGCGGAATCGCTGGTCGGGCAGACGATGGGCGCGCGCGATCCGCGCGCCTTGCGGCGGGCGGCGGTCCTGACCGGCCAGTGGGGTGTAGGCGGCAGCGTGGCGTTGGGACTCGCCTTCGCGGTGGGGGGTGGTGCGCTGATCGCGGTGATGGCGCGCGACCCCGCGGTTCAGGCCGCGGCGGCGCATTATCTGCCATGGGTCGTCGCGGCGCCCGTGATGGGCGTGGCCAGCTGGATGTTCGACGGGATCTTCATCGGCGCCACCCACACAAGGGCCATGCGCGAGGCGATGCTGATCTCGGTGCTGATCTACGCGGCGGCATTGGCGGTTCTGCTGCCGCTGTGGGGCAATCACGGCCTTTGGGCCGCCTTGATGGTGCTCAATATCAGCCGCGGGGTGACGATGGCGCGCCGATATCCCGCGATCGAGGGCGCAGTGGAGGGCACGGCCCGGGGCTGAGGTCTGGTCCGCGGCCCGCGCGCGCCGGACGGGGCGGACAAGAAGCACCGGGCAAGACCGGGCAAGACCGGCGGTCAGGGCAGGGTGGCGCGGGGGCGCGCCGGACGGGGCGTGCCGGGGTCGGGGGGGGGGGCAGGCCCCGGGATTCAGAGCAGCAGCGGCAGAACCGCCTCGGGCGGGCGGCCCAGGATCGCCCGCCGCGCGCCCAGGACGAGCGGACGCTCGATCAGCACCGGATGGGCCGCCATGGCCGCGATCAGCGTCGCCTCCTCCGTCTGCGGGGCCAGGCCGAGGCTACGACACAATGGCTCCTTCACCCGAAGAAGTGCCCCTGCGGACTGCCCCATCAGCGCCAGCGCGGCGCGGATCTCTTCCGCGTTCGGCGGATCCTCGAGATAGCGTCGGATCAAGGGCGCCCGCCCATGCGCCTCGATCAGCGCCAGCGTCCGGCGCGACGTCGAACAGCGCGGATTGTGCCAGACCGTCAGCGTCACAGCCATTCCTCGCGCCCGGTGCCGACCGCGGCGGCGACATTGTCGAACCCGTCGCGAGCCAGAAGCCCGTCCAGCCCGCGCGCGATGCGTTCGACCAGCGAAAGTCCCTGGTAGACCATCGCGGTATAGAGCTGCACCGCGCTGGCGCCTGCACGGATCTTGGCATAGGCATCCTCGGCCGAGCCGATGCCGCCGACGCCGATCAGCGGCAGCTTCCCTTCGGTCAGACGCGACAGCCGCGCCAGCACGCGGGTGGAACATTCGAACAGGGGGGCGCCCGACAGCCCGCCGGCCTGACCGCGGTGCCGGCCGCCGAGCGCGTCGCGCGCCAGCGTTGTATTCGTGGCGATCACGCCGTCGATGCCGCTTTCCAGCGCGACGCCGGCAATATCGGCCAGTGCCTCCGCATCGAGATCGGGCGCGATCTTGACGAAGATCGGGATCGGTCGCGGCAGGTCGGCGCGCGCCTCCATCACCCGTGCCAGCAGGGCCGCAAGCGCCGCCGGCCCCTGCAGGTCGCGCAACCTCTCGGTATTCGGGGAGGAGACGTTGACGGTCGCGAAATC
>JASBUM010000395.1 GCA_030147905.1 Acidimangrovimonas sp. | reverse complement strand
TCGAAGGGCTTGCCGGACGGAAAGCCCGCTATCGCCTCGAGCCGCGCGCGCCGCACCGCCGACTTCCCGCTGATCACCAGCTGGCCGAACCGGACCGCCGGACCGGGGGCGAGCGTGACCACGGCATCAAGCTTGGCGCGCCGGTTATGGGCGACGACATCCTCGGCGCTCAATCGCGCCTTGGCATGGCCCGCGCGTCGCCAGGCGTCGACCGCATCGTTAACCGCCCCCTCGATCGCGCCGCTCAGCGCAGGGCGGCCGGGGGCGAAATCCTTCGGTGGCTTGCTGCCCGGCGCGCGCGGCGCGATCCGGGTCCGTCCGAAATGGAAAAGCGGGCCCGGCGCGATCGCGACACTGATCTGCCCGATCCGCGTCGGCGCGTCGAGCGGTGCGATCGAGGCTGCCTCGCGTCCATCGATCAAGATGTGGATGACGGGCGCGTAATGGCCGGCGGCGTAGAGTGCGCCGATCAGCCGGCGATAGTCGGCACGCGCGGCAGCATAGAGATCCTGCGCATCTTGTGTCTTCTTGTCTGCGGCCGCGACCAGAAGCGAGGCATCGCGCAGCTTGCGCAACAGCTTCTTGTCGGCGCCGGGGGCGGAAAAGCTGATGGCGGGCGCCGCAGCCGGGGTCGCCGCGCGTGCCATGATCGGGCGGGACAGAAACGGCGCGGCCGCGACCGAAATCAGGCCCGCGACGGTCGTGACCACGGGCCATGTGATGCGGGCGGGGGACTGATCCAGTTCACGCGGCCGGGGCAAGGCATTCTTCCTCTTTCTCCGCGGCCGAGCTTGGCACGCCGGCCGGACGCCTGCAATCAGATCGCCGGCGCCCCGGCCGCGGGGGGCGATGTCTTGCCGCTTCGCGCAGCCGGCAATTCGCGCTTTCCCCCGAAAGCCCGGCGTGATTGACTGGCCCGGGCCAACGGGAGGGAAACAATGAACCAAAAGTCGATCGTCAAGCGATTGCAACGGCTTGCGATTAGCGCGGCCGGCGCCCTGACGATCGCCGCGCCGGCATCGGCGACACCCCTGCCGAAGGCGCCTGTGCCGCAGGATTACAATCCGGTGAATATGGCCGAGGCGCGGCTTGGCCGGCTGCTGTTCTACGACAAGATTCTGTCGGGCAACCGCAACATCGCCTGCTCCACCTGCCACAATCCCCGCTTTGGCACCTCCGACGGGGTCTCGCTCGATATCGGCGAGGGCGGGATCGGACTGGGCCCCGACCGTCGCACCGACCCCAGGGACGTGCCGGAACAGCGCATCCCGCGCAACGCCGCCGCGCTGTTCAATCTCGGCGCCAAAAGCTTCACCGTGCTGTTCGACGACGGCCGGATCGAGGCCGATCCGCACCGCCCCTCGGGGCTGCGCACGCCGATGGAGGACGAGATGGTGCGCGGTTTCGCCTCGGTGCTGTCGGCCCAGGCGATGTTCCCGGTTCTGGCCCAGGACGAAATGGCCGGCCACGGCGCCGAGAACGACATCGCCGAACTGGCCCGTTCGGGTCGCATTACCGGCCCCGGCGGCGCCTGGGAGGCGATCGCGAAACGGGTGGCGGCGATCCCGGCCTATCGCGCGATGTTCGACAAGGTCTATCCCGATATCGCGGCGGGCCGGCCCATCGCCTTCACCGATATCTCCAATGCGATCGCCGCCTTCGTCGCCTTTGAATGGCGCTCCGACAACAGCCCGTTCGATGCCTATCTGCGCGGGCAAGGCGATCTGCCGCCCGCGGCCAAGGCGGGCATGGCGCTGTTTTACGGCCGCGCCAAATGCTCGAGCTACCATTCCGGCCCGTTCCAGACCGATAACAAGTTCCACGCGATGGGCGAGCCGCAGCTCGGCCCCGGCAAGGTTGCGCGATTCGAGACCAATCAACGCGATCTCGGCCGCTTCCGGGTCTCGAACGACCCCAAGGATATCTATGCCTTCCGCACCCCAAGCCTGCGCAACGTCACCGAAACCGGCCCGTGGGGCCATGCCGGCGCGCATCTGAGCCTGCGCGAATTCATCGTCTATCACGCCGATCCGCGCGCCGGTATGGCGCGCTATCGCAAACAGGCGCTGTTTCCGCATTTCAAGGCCACGCAGCCCGATTGGGCGATCATGAACGATCCCAGGGAACGCGCGGCGATCCTGGCCGCGGTCAAGACCAAACCGGTGAAGCTGACCCCGCGCGAGGTCGACGAAATCTATGCGTTTCTCAAGACGCTGAAGGATCCGGTCGCGCTCAAGGGCCGGCTGGGCGTGCCCAAATCGGTGCCTTCGGGCCTGCCCCT
>JASBUM010000393.1 GCA_030147905.1 Acidimangrovimonas sp. | reverse complement strand
ATGGCGTTGAACAGCGTCGTCTTGCCGGCGCCGTTGAGGCCCACGACCGAGACGAATTCGCCTTCGTGAACGTCGAGCGACACGCCCTGCAGCGCCTGTGCCTTGCCGTAATGGACGCGCACATCCTCGATGTGCAGAAGCGCCTCGCCGGTCTCGCGGGCCAGTTCGGGGCGCGGATGGGGGGTGATCTCGCCGCCCATGTAGACCCGGCGGACGGTCTCGTCACGGGTGACCTCCTCGGCGGTGCCCTCGGCGATCTTCTCGCCCAGATACATCGCCAGCGCGCGGTCGACCAGCGCCGCCACGCCCTTGACGTTGTGATCGACGAGAAGCACCGCGCGGCCCTCGGCGCGGAACCCGTCGATCAGCGCCGAGAAGTCATCGACCTCGCGCGCGGTAAGCCCCGCGAAGGGCTCGTCGACCAGCACCACCTTGGGCTCACGCGCAAGGGCCTTGGCCATTTCCATCCGCCGCAGATCGGCGAAGGGCAGGGTGCCCGGCAGCCGGTCGAGCACCGCGCCAAGCCCGACCTTCTCGCCGATGGCGCGGGCGCGCTCGGTAACCGACGGGTCGGCGACCAGCCGCAGCAGGCTGTCGGGCAGGAGCGCGAGCTTGATGTTTTCAAGGACCGTCTGGCGGTGGAGCGGGCGCGAATGCTGGAAGACGATGCCGATGCCGGCGCGCGCGATCCGGGGCGTGGGCCAGCCGGCCACGTCGGTGCCGTCGATGACCACCTTTCCGGCATTGGGGCGTTCGATCCCCATGACCAGCTTCATCACCGTGGACTTGCCCGAACCGTTGGGCCCGATCAGGCCAAGGATCTCGCCCGGGCGGATCGAGAACCCGATGTCCTTGACCGCGACCAGGCCGCCGAAACGCTTGTGCAGGTGCTCGACTTCGAGAACGGGAGAGACGGCGCTGCTCATGCGTGCTCCTTGTGCTTGCTCAGAAGCCCCAGCAGCCCACCGGGGAAGAGGATGATGACGGCGAGCGTGATGCCCGAGACGACGAAGATGTTGAGCTGTCCCAGCGGGCGCAGCAACTCGTCCGCCATCAGGATGACGACCGAGCCGAGAACCGCGCCAAGGATCGTCCGCCTGCCGCCAAGGACGGCGGCGATGATGATCTGCACCCCGATCGAGATGTCGACGACGGTGCCGACGCTGGCGGTGCCGGAATAGAAGATCATCATCCCGCCCGCGAGCCCCGACAGAAGCGCCGAGACGCAGAAGGCCGCAAGCCTGTGCTTGGTGACGTTGAAGCCGAGCGCGGCCGCGGCAACCGGATCCTGGCCGGTGGCCTCGAGGATCAGCCCCACCGAGGAGCGCGACAGGATCACCAGAAAGAGCCCGCAGGCGGCCATGAACCACAGCGCGTATTCATAGTTGACGCCGGCCGATATCGACAGCACGTCGGGCACCATCATGCCGATCTCGCCGCCGGTGATGTCGGAAAAGATCACCACCGCATATTGCAGCAGCAATACCGCAACCAACGTCACCAGCCCGAAATAGGCCCCGCGGAGCCGGACCGCCGGCAGGGCCAGCATGATGCCGCCGATGATCGCCAGCACCCCCCCGAAGGCGAGGCAGACGATGATCGGCGCGCCGGTGGTGCTGTTGAGGATCGCCGAGCCATAGGCCCCCAGCCCGATCAGGAAGGTAGGGCCGAAATTGACCATGCCGGCATAGCCGAACAGCAGATCCCACGACATCGCGAAGACGCCGTAGTAATAGGCCATGGTCAGCACGCCCATGTAATAGGCCGACATCCACCACGGCCCGGTCGCCGCAAGGATCAGCGCC
>JASBUM010000388.1 GCA_030147905.1 Acidimangrovimonas sp. | reverse complement strand
TGGGCGGGCCGCTGGTGCTCGAGGGGCATGACGTGAAGCTTGGCCGCGGCGGCATCCGCGAGATCGAGTTCTTCACCCAGACCCGGCAGCTGATCGCCGGCGGGCGCGATCCGGATCTGCGCCCGCGCGGCACGGTCGCGGCGCTGCGCGCGCTTTGCGCCAAGGGCTGGATTCCCCGCGACGCGAGCGATGCGCTGAGCGATGCCTACCGCGCCCATCGCCTGGTCGAGCACCGCCTGCAGATGATCCAGGATGCCCAGACCCACAGCCTGCCCGGCCAGGCCGAAGGGTTCCGCCGCCTCGCGCATTTTCTCGGGCGTGACGATGTCGCGGCCTGGCGCGGGGAGCTTTCGGCGCGCTTTGCCGGCGTCGAGGCCCTGACCGGGGATTTCTTCGCTCCGCGGGGCGGGGCCGACCCGGCCGACGCGCGTGGTCCCGACACGCCCTCTGCGGCTTTGCCCGAACCCGCATTGTCGGAGGCCGCCGAGGCGATCATTGCCGGCTGGCCAAGCTATCCCGCCCTGCGTTCGCAGCGCGCCGTCGAGATCTTCAGCCGTCTGCGTCCGGGCCTGTTGCGCCGGCTCGGCCGCGCTGCCGACCCCGACCGCGCCCTGCGCCAGTTCGATGCCTTCCTTGGCGGCCTTCCCGCCGGGGTGCAACTCTTCGCCTTGTTCGAGGCCAATCCGACGCTGGTCGATCTGATCGTCGACATCGCCGCCACGGCGCCGGGGCTGGCACAATATCTCGGCCGCAATGCCGGTGTCCTCGACGCGGTCATCGGGGGGGATTTCTTTGCGCCGTGGCCGGGCAAGGCCGCGCTTTCGCGAGAACTGGCCGCGATTCTCGCCCGGGCCGCGGATTACGAGGCACAGCTCGACGCCGCGCGCCGCTGGCACAAGGAATGGCATTTCCGCATCGGCGTCCATCTCCTGCGCGGGCTTGCCGACGCCTTCGAGGCCGGCGCACAATATGCCGATCTGGCGGGCGCGGTCCTGTCGGCGCTCTGGCCTATCTGCGGGGCGGAGTTTGCGCGCAAGCACGGCCTGCCGCCGGGGCGCGGGGCGGCCGTTCTCGGCATGGGCTCGCTCGGAGCGGGGCGGCTGCATTCGGGATCCGATCTCGATCTGATCGTGGTCTACGATGAGGCCGGCACCGAAACATCCGAAGGACCGCGCCCCCTGCCGGCGCGCAGCTATTACGCGCGCCTCACCCAGGCCTTCGTCACCGCGCTTTCGGCGCCGATGGCCGAGGGCAGGCTCTATCAGGTGGACATGCGTCTGCGGCCTTCGGGCCGGCAGGGGCCGGTGGCGACCGCGATGGCGGCTTTCCGCAGCTACCAGCGCGAAGAGGCCTGGACGTGGGAGCATCTGGCGCTGACGCGTGCGCGTCCCGTGGCGGGCTCCGACGCGATCGGGGCCGAGATCGAGACCTTTCGTCGTGCCCTGCTGACCGAGAAGGCGCGAGGCGAGACGGTCCTGGCCGATGTCGCGGCGATGCGGGCGCGCCTTCGCGCCGCGCGCCCCGGCGCGGGCGCGTGGGAGGTGCGTGACGGGCCGGGACGGCTGATGGATGTGGAGCTGTTGGCCCAGACGGCCGCGCTCTGCGCCGCCAGCCCGGCCCGCGGCCCTCGCGCCCAGCTTGCCGCGGCCGGTGCCGCCGGTTGGCCCGGCCCCGACGTGATCGAAGCCGCAAGCGACGCTTATCGCCTGTGCTGGCGCATCAGATGTGTTAGCAAGCTTCTCGCCGACCGTGCCGTCGCGCCCGATGCGCTTGGCGCCGGGGCCGCGGCGGTCCTGCTGCACGAATGCGACGCCCCCGATCTGGAAAGCCTCGAGCGCAGGCTCGATCGGGTGACCGACCGCGCCGCCCGTCTGATCGACGGCGCCCTGGGCGGGCAGGAAGGGACGGCAACCGCGGCGGGCGGGGCCGTCGCGGGGAAAGACATTGCGGGCGGAGACGGCTAGGCCCGGCAGGTGCGACGCCGGGCCACGGCGGGGATGACGCGAAGGCAAGACCATGGACGAAGCCGGGAGAACAGGCCCGGCCAAAGGGAGAAGCGCGATGCGAGTGGAAGAGGTCGATGGCCGCGGGCTGATCCGCGAGGCCTACCGGATGGAGGGGATCGACGCGGCCGAATGCCGTTCGATCTTCATGGACTGGGCGCTGGGGCTGCCCGAGGGGATCGACAGCGCGGCCGCGATCGAGCTGGTGCTTGGCGCCTATGGCTCGGCCTCGCCGGGGCATCCGATGACGGAGATCCTCCGGGCCGGACGCGAGGCGCCGCCATCGCCCCGGCGGCGTGGCGGCCGCTCGGGGCGCGGCAGGTCGGGCTGACATCGCCCGCGCAGACCGGGACGGGAACGCAGACGGCGGCGGGAACGCCGCCGGCGACAGGGACAGGGCGCCGCCCGATCAGGCGACGCCTGCCTCCGCCGCGAAAGCCGCAGCGAAAGCCCTGGTTCACGCCGTGGCGGCGGTGGCGCCGGCAAGCGCGCGGGCCTTGCGCGCAAGTGCGGTGATCCCCGCCCAATCGCCGGCTTCAACCATCGCCTTGGGCGCCACCCAGGATCCGCCGACGCAGATCACGTTGCTCAGGTCCAGGTACTGGGGTGCATTGGCCGGGCCGATCCCGCCGGTCGGACAGAAGCGGATCTGCGGCAGGGGCGAGGCCAGCGCGGCCAGCGCCCGCGCCCCGCCGACCGCTTCGGCGGGAAAGAACTTCAGCATGTCGTAGCCGCGCTCATAAAGCGCCATCGCCTCGCTCGCCGTCGCGGCGCCGGGCAGCATCGGCAGATCCGCCGCCTCCGCCGCGTCGAGAAGTCGCGCAGTCGTGCCCGGCGACACGCCGAAACGCGCCCCGGCGGCCAGGGCCGCCTCGACGTCGCGCGGGCTCAGCAGCGTGCCCGCCCCGACCGTGCCGCCCGGGACCTGCGCCATCTCGGCGATCGCCTCCAGCGCCGCCGGCGTGCGCAAGGTCACCTCCAGCGCCGGCAGGCCGCCGGCCACAAGGGCTTCGGCCAGAGGGCGCGCATGGGCCGCATCCTCGATCACCAGCACCGGGATCACCGGCGCCAGCCGGCAGATCGTTTCGGCCTCGCGGCTCGCTTCCTGTGGCGTCATCCTGGTTCCTTTCCTCAGCGCGGCCCGGGCGGACAGACTCCGACGCCGCCATCTTTCGTTCGCAAATATCCCCGCCGGAGGCAAGCCGACGCCAGCCGCGGGGCCGACCGCGCGGCAAGGGCTCCGCCGCCGCCGGAAGGCCACACCGCCCCAGTCACTGCCGCCCCAGTCACTGCCGCCGCAGCCGGGCCCACGCGGCAACGGCTCGCCGCGCGGCATCCCGCCACTCCGACCCGCCCCCCCGACCTGCCGCCCGCGAAACGCCGTCCGCGACGCGCCGCCCCGTCAGCCGCTGGCCGGCAGGATCGCGCTCGCGCCCTCGGTGGCAGGCCCCGCATGGGCGCGGAAGGCTGCGAACAGCTCGCGCCCGTTGCCCGCCGCGCTCGCCGACAGATCGACCGTGACCGGCGCGCGGG
>JASBUM010000386.1 GCA_030147905.1 Acidimangrovimonas sp. | reverse complement strand
TCACGACCGCTACAATCCCGAGGCCATAACCCAGTACAACATCGTTCCCGGTCTGCTGGGCGTCATCTTGCAGATGACGATGGTGATGATGACGTCGATGGCGCTGACGCGCGAGACCGAGCGCGGCACGATGGAGAACCTGCTGGCGATGCCCGCCACGCCCTTCGAGATCATGCTGGGCAAGGTCCTGCCCTACGTGATGGTGGGGGCGGCCCAGGTGGTGGTGATCCTGATCGCCGCCAAGATCCTTTTCGGCGTGCCCTTCGTCGGTGCGCTGTGGCTTCTGCTGCTGGGGGTGCTGGTCTTCGTCATGGCGATGGTCCTTCTGGGCTACACGATCTCGACCATGGCGCGTACGCAGATGCAGGCGATGCAGCTCGCCTTCTTCTTCTTCCTGCCCTCGATCCTGCTTTCGGGGTTCATGTTCCCGTTTCGTGGCATGCCGGTCTGGGCTCAGGTGCTGGGAGAGCTCCTGCCGCTGACGCATTTCCTGCGGCTGGTGCGCGGCGTCATGCTGAAGGGCGCCACGCTCGGCGACGTGTCGTCGACCATGCTGGCGCTGACCGGCTTCGTTCTCGCCTTTGCGCTTCTTGCACTGTCGCGGTTCCGTCGCACGCTGGATTAGATCCGGTATGCGTCCGCAGAGATACTGAGAGATACTGAGAGATACTGGGCGCAGGGATTCCGGGAGCCAGGATTCCGGGCGCAAGGATTCCGTGCGGCATCGGCCGCAGGCCGGGACGGGCTGGGCCGGAAAGCGTGAGGGGTAGGGGTCGGGCCCGCGGATCGGGAACCGGGGTGATCGCGGGCCCGTCCGGCGGCTTGGAACGCCGGAGAGACATGTGTGATGTGACCGTCTGTCTCGATGTTCACTGTAGCGGCCCGAGCCTGACATCTTGCTGACGGGGACCCCTTCTGCGGCCGGCGATGGAGCCGGCGGGCGCTCTCCCGCGTTCGCATTTGCGTGATGCCACCAGCTTCGCGCGCGGGGCCGCGCCCTGCCGTGCGCGCGGCGGCTGCACACCCTGACCACGGCGCTGACCACGGGCGCCCGCCGCGGCCCCGCGCCGGTTGACATCCCGACGCCCCCGCCCGATTAGAGGGCAGCGCGTCACCGACAGGAAAGAGAACGCCGTGCGCATCCTCGATCAGGCCATCATCCCCGAACTTCCCGATCTTTATCGCGGCAAGGTGCGCGACAATTACGACCTTTCCGACGGCACGCGGCTGATCATCGCCTCGGACCGGATCTCGGCCTTCGACCGGATTCTGGCATGCATTCCCTGCAAGGGGCAGGTCCTGACCCAGACCGCGCGCTACTGGTTCGAGCAGACCGCGGACATCTGTCCCAACCACGCGATCAGCTATCCCGACCCGAACGTGCTGCTGGCGCGCCGCCTGACGATCCTGCCGGTGGAGATCGTGGTGCGCGGCTATCTTGCCGGAACCACGGGGACCTCGGTGCTGACGCTCTACAGGAAGGGCGCGCGCGAGATGTACGGCCATCGCCTGCCCGACGGGTTGCGCGACAACGAGGCGCTGCCCCATCCGATCATCACGCCCACCTCCAAGGCCTTCGACGGCGGTCACGACGCGCCGCTCACCGCCGAGGAGATCCTTGCGCAGGGTCTGCTCACGCCGGCGCAATGGGAGCGGATAGAGGCGGTGGCGCTGACGCTGTTCGACCGCGGCCAGAAGATCGCGCGCGAACGCGGCCTGATCCTGGTCGATACGAAATACGAATTCGGCATCGATGCGGCGGGCGAGATCATGCTTGCCGACGAGATTCACACCCCCGATTCAAGCCGCTACTGGCTTGCGGACGGCTATCAGGCCGCGCTGGACGAGGGCCGCAGGCCGCCGAGCATCGACAAGGATTTCATCCGCGCCTGGGTCGCGGAGCGCTGCGATCCCTACAACGATCCGATCCCCGCCATCCCCGACGAGATGATCGCGCGCACAAGCCGGGTCTATGTCGAGGCTTTCGAGACGATCACCGGCATGCCCTTCACCCCCGACGAGGGCAGCGAAAGCCCGATCGAGCGGGTTCGCGCGAATCTGCGGCCGTGGTTTGGCGCGCGCGGCGCCTCGGGGGCGGCCGGATCCTCGGCGGGGGCGACTTCGGACGGCTGATCCGCAAGGCTCCGGTCCGCGCGCGCCCGGGCCGGGGCGGGCGCGGCGTGGGGCGCGGAGCCGAACGCGCGGCTCAGGCCCGGACCTCGGGCAGTTCGATCCGCGCCTCGAGCCCCGGATCGGCGTTGCGCAGGATCAGACCGCCGCCCACGGCCTCGACGATTTCGGTGGCAATCGACAGCCCCAGCCCGGTGCCGGGCCCCGAGGTGTCAAGCCGCGCCCCGCGCCGGATAAGCCCCGCGATCCGGTCTTCGGGAATGCCGGGGCCGTCGTCGCGGATGATCAGCGCGATCATCGTCTCGCGATGCTCGGCGCGCAGGGTGATCCGCGCGCGGGCGTGGCGGGCGGCATTCTCCAGCAGCGCACCCAGTGCCTCCGTCAGGTCGTCAAGCTCGATCCGGACCAGCAGCCGCGGGGCCAGCGCCACATCCCAGCTGCATTCGGCCCCGGCGGGCGTGCGGCGGACCACCGACACCACCCGGTCCACCGCCTGGGCAAGGTCGCTGACCGCGCTGGGGGCGCGCGCCGCGATGCGCGCACGCGTCAATTCGCGGTCGATGTGGCGGTGCATTACCTCGGCGATCGATTCGATGGCGTCGGCGGCCTCGCTTTCGCCATGGCCGCGCAGGCGCCGGGTCTCGCCGAAAAGGGCCTGAAGCGGCGTCTTGAGGCCATGTGCCAGATCACCCGCGCGGGCGCGGGCGCGCACGACGTCAAGCTCGCGCGCGGCGATCAGCGCGTCCACCTCGCCGACAAGCGGGCGCACCTCGGTGGGGAAGTCCTCGCCCAGTCGCGCGCTTTCGCCCGAGCGCACGGCCGCCACGCGCGCACCCACCGTGGCCAGCGGACGCAACCCGATCGCCACCTGCGCCCAGCCCGCGGCGATCAGGAAGAGCGCCAGCAGCGCGAGATAGGGCGCCATGTCCGAGAGGAAGCTCTGTCCCTCCGCCGCGAGTACCGCGCGATCCATGGCGACCGCGACCGTCACCGCCTGCTGACCCAGCCGTGCCGGCAGCCGCACCCTGCGCACCACGACCAGAAGCTTGCCGCCCAGCGGTCCGGGCAGGGTCTCCACGTGGAGCTTGCTGTCGACCGCGACCCCGGCGGGGAGCGGCAGCGAGTAATCCCATAGCGAGCGCGAATGCAGCATCATGCCACCGGCCCCGTCAACTTGCCAATAGAGCCCGCTCAGCGGCTGCGAGAAACGCGGATCGCTCAGCGGGCGGGCCAGCACGAGCCCGCCGGTCGGGTTGACGTCGATGCCGGCCAGTACCTGGTCGAGCTGGATGTTCAGTTCTGCGATCGCGCGGCGCTGGACATGGGCATTGAACAGCAGCGACAGCCCCAGCGCCGCCAGCGCCAGTGCCACGATCACCGATGCCGCACCGGCCGCGAACAGCCGCAGATGCAGCGACCAGCGTTTCACGCCCGCCCGCCCTCGAGGAAATAGCCGAAGCCGCGCCGGGTACCGATCACGCCCGGTCCCAGCTTGCGGCGCAGCCGTGCCACCAGCGCCTCGAGCGCATTGGCCTCGCGCGAATCCTCGTCGCCGTAGAGATGTTCGAGGATCTCGCCCGGTGGCAGGACCCGGTCGCGATGCAGCATCAGATAGGCCAGAAGGCGGTATTCCAGCGCCGAGACCGTGACCTGGTGGTCGTCCACGGTGATTTCCATGCGGTTGGCATCCAGCCGCAGCCGGCCATGCGCGTGGGTGGAACTGGCCCGCCCCGCCGCGCGCCGCACCAGCGCGCGCGCGCGCGCCACCAGTTCCTCCATCCGGAACGGCTTGGGCAGATAGTCGTCGGCCCCGGCGTCTATGCCTTCGACCCGTTCGGTCCATGCGCCGCGCGCGGTCAGCACCAGCACCGGCATCTCGCAGCCGTTCTTGCGCCAGCGCTTGAGAATCGTCAGCCCGTCGAGACCGGGCAGGCCGAGATCGAGCACCACCAGATCGTAGTTCTCTGTCTCGCCGCGAAACCAGGCCTCCCTGCCGTCGGAACAGGTTTCCACAAGAAAACCGGCCGCCGAAAGAGCGCCCTTCAGATCCGCCGCGATGCGCGGATCGTCCTCGACCGCAAGAATGCGCATCAGTCCTGCGTTCCCTCGTTGCCGGCCACTTTGCCGGTGGCGGCGTCGACCAGAATCTCGACGATCTGGCCCTTGGAGTCGATGATTTCGAACTCGTAGAAATACTGCCCCTTGTGATCCTCGAATTCTATATCGACGATGTTGCGCCCGTATTGCCGGCGGATATTTCGCAGGATCTTCGCCAGCGGCAGGATCTCGTGCCGTTCGACCGCCTCGCGGGCGCGGTTCTGATCGTCGCTGTCGGCGCGAACCGGCAGCGCGAGACAGATCAGCAGGAGGGCGAGCGCGTTCTTCATCGTCCTTCTCTTCGCATCGCGCCGCTGACATGCGGCTGACGGAACCCCTTGCGCCCGGCGCCGCGCCGGATGCGGATTTCAGATGTCGAGCCAGATCGTCACCGGGCCGTCGTTGACCAGGCTGACCTCCATGTCGGCGCCGAATTCGCCGGTGGCCACGCTTACGTCCTCGTCACACAGCGCGGCGACGAAGCTTTCATATAGGCGCCGTCCTGCCTCGGGCGCGGCGGCGGCGGAAAAGCCCGGCCGGTTCCCGCGCGACACGTCGGCCGCCAGGGTAAACTGGCTGACAACCAGCGCGGCGCGGCCGGTCTCGCGCAGCGAATGGTTCATGCGCCCCTCTTCGTCGCGGAAGATGCGCAGCCGTGCGATCTTCTGGGCTAGCTGGCGGGCGCGGGCCTCGTCGTCGTCCTGCATCGCGCAGACGAGGATCATCAGGCCCGGCCCGATCTCGCCCACGATATCGCCGGCGACCGAGACGGCGGCGCGGCCCACGCGCTGAACGACGGCACGCATCAGCCCAGCTCCCGCGCCCAGGGCGGGTTCGCGCCCGCACGGCTGACGGTGACGGCGGCGGCGCGCATGCCCAGGTCCAGCGCTGCGCTCAGCGATTCGGCGTCGATCGAGCCGATCGCTGCGCGCGTGAGCATGCCGCGCCGGTGCAGTGCGGCCAGGATCCCGGCATTGAAGGTGTCGCCCGC
>JASBUM010000381.1 GCA_030147905.1 Acidimangrovimonas sp. | reverse complement strand
CGCGCCCTGGTCATCTCGGCGGTGTGCTGCGCCGCTTTGGTGCGGCTCGACGACGACGGTCGGCGGATCGCCGATCTGCGTCTCGCCATCGCCGGGATCGGGCCGCGGCCGTCACGCCTGTCAGGGGCCGAGAACCTGTTGCAAGGCCAGGCACCCGAGCCGGCGTTGATCGCCCGGGCCGGGGACGAGGCCGCCGGCCTCGTCGCCTCGCGCAGCCGGGTCGAATATCGCCGCCGCGTCGCCGCCGGTTTCGTCGCTGCCGCCTTGGCCGAGGCTATCGCCGCGCTCGGCCCCTCGCCGGCGGCCGAAATGGCGGCCGAGGCGGAGGCCGCGGTCGTCACCGCCGTCGCGGCGGCTTCGCCAGCACCCGAGCCGGAGGCTTCCCATGTCTGACCTCGATCTGAATTTCACCGTTAACGGCCAGTCGCGCCGCGCCCGCGCCCGCGCCGGCGACCGCCTGCTAGACGTCTTGCGCGAACAGCTTGCCCTTACCGGCACCAAGGAAGGCTGCGGCGCCGGCGAATGCGGCACCTGTTCGGTTTTCGTCGATGGCAAGCTGATCAAATCCTGTCTGATGCCGGCGGCCAAGGCCCAGGGCGCGCGGATCGAGACCGTCGAGGGGCTGGCGCAGCCCGGCCAGCTGAGCCCGGTGCAATCGGCCTTTCACCAGACCGGCGCCAGCCAGTGCGGCTTTTGCATTCCGGGCATGGTGATGGCCGCCACCGCGACATTGCGCGACAATCCCGACGCCGATCTTGAGGAAATCAAGGAACGGATGGGCGGCAATATCTGCCGCTGCACCGGCTATGCCAAGATCTTCGAAGCGGTCGAGATCGCCCGCGACGTGATCGCCGGCCGCCGTCCCGCGCCCGAGCCCGAGGCGCCGGCGGGCAGCTATATCGGCCATAACACGCGGCGGCTTGACGCCCCCGCGAAGGTGACCGGCCGGCTTAAATATGCCGCCGATATGGTGATGCCCGGCATGCTTCACATGCATGTGCTGCGCAGCCCCCATGCCCATGCGAAGATCCGCGCGATCGACACGGCGGCGGCCGAGGCGCTGCCCGGCGTCGACTGCGTGATCACTGCCGCCGATGTCCCGGGCACCGACGGTTTCGGCGTCTTCACCCATGACCAGCCGGTGATGGCCCGCGGCAAGGTCCGCCATGTCGGCGAGGCGGTCGCCGCCGTCGCCGCCGAGGATCTCGCCACCGCGCGCGCCGCCGCCAAACTGATCGAAGTGGATTACGAGGTTCTGCCGGGTCTGTTCGATGCCGAGGCGGCGCTGCGTGCGGATGCGCCGGCGATCCACGCGTCCGCGCCCGACAATCTGGTCAAGCATATCCCGATCCGCAAGGGCGACGTCGAGGCCGGTTTCGCCGCCGCCGATATGATCGTGGAAGAGAGCTTTTCGACCCAGCAGGTCGAACATGCCTATCTCGAACCCGAGGCGGGCCTCGCCTATGTCGATCACGACGATGTCGTGACCGTGGTTTCGCCCAGCCAGAACATCACCCATCACCGCCATATGCTGGCCGAGATCATCGCCCGGCCGATCAACAAGGTCCGCTTCATCATGAGCCCGGTCGGCGGCGGTTTCGGCGGCAAGGAGGACATGATCTATCAGGGCATGCTGGCGCTGGCGGCGATGAAGACACATCGCCCGGTGCGGCTGGTCTTCACCCGGGAGGAAAGCTTTGCCGCGTCGGCCAAGCGCCATCCGACCCGCACCCGCTATCGCATGGGGCTGACCCGCGACGGGCGGATCACCGCGATCAGCTTCGACATGCTTTCCGACGGCGGCGCCTATGCGATGTCGTCCGAAGGGGTGATGCGCAAGGCCGCGATCCTCTCTTGCGGCCCCT
>JASBUM010000375.1 GCA_030147905.1 Acidimangrovimonas sp. | reverse complement strand
GAGGCGCATCGCGCGCGCGGCGCCTATGAGGTGCTCGATCGTCTTGCCGGCGTGGGTTTCGGCCGCCAGCCGCCGGTGGCCTATCGCGCGCTCGATTTCCTTGTCGACCAGGGCCTGGTGCACCGCATCGACGGGCTAAATGCCTTTGCCGCCTGCACCCATCCGGGAGAGCGCCATGATGCGGCGTTCCTTGTCTGCCGTGCCTGCCGCACCGTGTCCGAGACCGCCACGCCGCGGCTGATGCGGGCCCTGCAGCAGGAGGCCGCCGCGACCGGGTTCCGCGCCGAGCGCGCGGGACTCGAGGTTCTGGGCCTGTGTCCGTCCTGTCTCGACGGAGGGGCCGATGCCCCGGGGGCAGGCACATGACCCTGCTTCAGGCCGAGGGGCTGTCGGTGCGCCATGGCGCGACCACGGTTCTTCACGATATCGATCTGGGCATCCGAGCGCAGGAAATCGTGACCGTGATCGGCCCCAATGGATCGGGCAAGTCGACGCTCATCCGTGCGTTGCTGGGCATCGTGCCCCCCAGCGCCGGTCGGGTGCTGCGCAAGCCGGGCCTGCGCATCGGCTATGTGCCGCAGAAGCTGCATGTCGACCCCTCGCTGCCGATGACGGTGCGGCGCTTTCTGGCCTTGCCGCAGCGGGTGGGGGATGCGGCCGCGGCCGAAGCGCTGGCACGGGTCGGTCTGGCGGAACACGGGCGCCGTCAGCTTGGCGCCCTTTCGGGCGGTCAGTTGCAGCGTGCCCTGCTCGCTCGTGCGCTCCTGTCCAGCCCCGAGATCCTTGTGCTCGACGAGGCGACCCAGGGCCTGGACCAGCCCGGCGAGGCCGCCTTCTACCGGCTGATCGCCGATGTCCGGGCGGAACTCGGCTGTGCGGTGCTGATGGTCAGTCACGACCTGCATGTCGTCATGGCGGCGTCCGACAGGGTGATCTGCCTCAACGGCCATATCTGCTGCGAGGGCACGCCCGAAGTGGTCACCGAGGCGCCCGAGTACCGCGCCCTCTTCGGTACCGGCACGGGCGGGGCTCTGGCCCTCTACCGGCATGACCACGACCACGCCCACGACCACGCCCACGACCATGCCCACGACCATGCCCACGACCGCGCGCATGACCGCGCGCATGACGATGCCGGCCGCGGCGCGGATGGCGATGATCGGGGCCGCGCGTCTGGCGGCTGGGCGGGCGATGGCCGGAGCGAGGGGCCGCGGATTGGCCCCGCCGGTGATCCCGCCCGGACCGGTGACCGGCCGGCGACGCCGGTGCGTGCCGGTGCGGCGCCGGCCCCGCGACCTGCCGATCCGGCGGGCGGGGCCCGCGAAGACGGAGCCCGCGGGGGTGTCGCACAGGGTGCGCCCGAGCGCGGGCAGCCGCACGAAGAGCCCCACGGAAAGGGCTGATCCATGACCGTTGCCCGCATTTTTACCCTGTCCTCCACGTATCACCGCCCGGCCGCGGCTGCTCCTGCCGGCGGCCCCCGCCCGACCTGTACCGCCGCCTCCGGCCTCATTCCGCCCGGCAGCCCCAACCCGGAGCCGATATCCCATGCTTGATGCCTTCATGCTGCGCGCGCTCTTGGCGGGTACGGGCCTGGCGCTGGCCGCCGGGCCGCTGGGGTGTTTCGTCGTCTGGCGCCGCATGGCCTATTTCGGTGACGCCACCGCTCATGCCGCGATCCTGGGCGTCGCGCTGTCGCTGGCGCTGTCGATGTCGATCTTTGCCGGAACGCTCGGCGTCGCGCTGGTCATGGCCTTGCTGATCTCGGGGCTGACGGGACGCGGCTGGACGATCGACACGACGCTGGGCGTCCTTGCCCATTCGGCACTGGCCTTCGGCCTGATCGCGATCAGCTTCGTGCACGGAGTCCGCGTCGATCTCGAGGCCTATCTCTTCGGCGATATCCTCGCCGTATCGTGGCGGGATCTCGCGGTGATCTGGCTGGGCGCGGCCCTTGTCGCCGGCCTGATGGCATGGCGCTGGCCGCGGCTGCTCGCGACCACGCTGAGCGAGGAACTGGCGGTCGCCTCGGGGCTGGATCCGCGTCGCGAACGCATGGTGCTGACGGTGGCGATGGCGATCGTGGTGGCGGTCGCGATCAAGATCGTCGGCGCGCTCCTGATCGCGGCGATGCTGGTCATCCCGGCGGCCGCCGCACGCGGCATCGCGCGCACCCCCGAGGCCATGGCACTGAGCGCGATCGCCGTCGGGGCGGTCTCGGCCTTTGCCGGCGTCGGCGCGTCCTACTTCCTCGACACGCCGGCCGGCCCGTCGGTGGTGGCGGCGGCGGCGGTCATCTTCACGCTTTCGGTCCTGGCCGGACGCTTCGCGGGCCGCGGTGTCGGGCGCTGAGCGTCGGTTCAGCGCCCGACACCGGCATAGGCGGTGAAACCGGCGCGCCGCGCGTCCGCGGGCGAATAGATATTGCGCAGATCGGCCATGTGCGGCTGCGCCATGGAACGCGCGATCCGCTCCAGATCAAGGGCGCGGAACGCATTCCACTCGGTCAGGATCACCAGCACATCCGCGTCGCGCGAGGCCTCGTACGGGTCGTCGCACCAATGCACGCCGGGCAAGAGCGCCTCACCCTCCTTGCGCCCCTGCGGATCGACGACCCGCACCTTCGCGCCGCTCCCC
>JASBUM010000350.1 GCA_030147905.1 Acidimangrovimonas sp. | reverse complement strand
GGCCGGCTCGTCACCCAGGATCTGCTCAAGCGCGGCGGGCCCGATCTCATCGTCGCTGGCGGTGACGCAAAGACGGCGGACGGCGTTTTCAAGCTGGCGCACGTTGCCCGGCCACGGGTATCCGCGCAACAGCTCCACCGTTGCCGGCGAAAGCCGGCGCGGCTGACCGCCGTCGCGGCCGGCGCGGGCAAGGAAATGCTCGGCCAGCAGGGCGATGTCCTCGACCCGCTCACGCAGGGGCGGGACGTCGATGGTTACCCCGCCCAGACGGTAGAACAGGTCGCGCCGGAACCGGCCCGCCTCGATCCGTTCGTTGAGGTCGGCCTGCGTCGTGGCCAGCACCCGCGGCCCATCCTCGCCCAGCGAATCGACCAGGCGTACCAGATTCATCTGTGCCCCCGGCTCGAGGTCGGCGGCCTCCTCGACCACCAGCGCGCCGCCGCGGGCCCGCGCGATCAGCGCCGCGGCGCCCTCGGCCCCGCCCAGATCCGCGCCCCCCGCCACCACATAGGGCCGGTCACGCCGGTCGGAAAAATCATGGATCGCTCGGGCGATAAGCGATTTTCCCGTGCCCGATTCACCGCAGATCAGCACCGGAAGATCGGCGTTCATCACCCGCGCGACCAGCCGGTATAGCGCCTGCATCTGCGCGGTCCGCCCGACCAGCGGCAGGTCGGTGGCGGCGTCGGACCGGGCCTGGACGGCCTGGGCCGCGGCGGCACGCGGGACCCGGCGGCGCGCCTCGAGCGCGCGGGCCGCGCGCTTCATCAGGTCGGGCAGGTCGAAGGGCTTGGGCAGGTAGTCGTAGGCCTCGGCCTCGGCGGCCTGGATCGCGGTCATGATCGTGTTCTGCGCCGAGATAACGATGACCGGCAGCCCGGGCCGTTCGCGCGCGATCCGCGGCAGCGTCTCCAGCCCGTTGCCGTCAGGCATCACGACATCGGAGATGACCAGATCGCCCTTGCCCTCCTCGACCCATCGCATCAGCGTCGCCAGGCTCGATGTCGCGTGAACCCGGCATCCCGCCCGGGTCAGCGCCTGCGTCAGAACCGTGCGGATCGTGCGGTCGTCATCGGCGACCAGAACCGTGCCATCCATCACTTCCCCTCCGTGGTTGTGGCCGATCTGGGCGCCACCGGCAGCGACACCCGGAATACCGTGCGTCCCGGCTCCGAATCGACCGCGATCCATCCGTCGTGATCGCCGACGATCTTCGACACCAGCGCCAGCCCGAGGCCAGTTCCGTTTTCGTGACCGGAGACGAAGGGTTCGAAGATGTCGGCGGCAATCTCGGGTGCAAGGCCCGGCCCGTCGTCGATCACCTCGACCTGCAGCGGCACCGCCCGGCCCGTCCCGTCACGTCCGCGAAGCCGCAGCGCCTGGTCGTAGAAGGTGTGCAGCCGGATCGTGCCGCCCCCCGGACCGGCCGCCTCGGCCGCGTTCTTGAGCAGGTTGAGAAAGACCTGCAACAACTGGTCGCCGTCGCCCCATGCCGGCGGCAGCGAGGGGTCGTAATCCTCGATGATCTGCATCTGCGCGGCGAAGCCCACCAATGCCGAGCGTCGGGCCCGGTCGAGGATGTCATGCAGGTTCACCGCGCGGCAGGCGGGCGGGCGCAGGTTGCCGAATTGCTCCACCTGTTCGAGAAGCGCCACGATGCGCCGGCTCTCGGCGACGATCAGATCGGTCAGTTCGCGGTCCTCGGGGCCAAGCCCCATCGACAGCAGCTGCGCCGCCCCGGTGATGCCGGCCAGCGGGTTCTTGATCTCGTGGGCAAGCATCTCGGCCATGCCGATGGCCGATTTGGCCGCCGCCTTGCCCTGCATGGCCCGGCCCAGCCGGTCGACCACGTCGCGGGGCGTCAGAAGCACCAGCAGATGGTCGGCCATCTCGGCCAGCGGCGCGATATGGATCGTGCATTGCATCGGCGTGCGCCCGCGCAGCCGCAGCGTGACGTCGTAGAGAAACATCGGCGCCTGATTTTCGCGCACCCTTGCGCAGGCGGGCGCGAGCGGGGCCTCGATCGCCAGATATTCCGCCGCGGGCCGTCCCCGGAAGGCCCGCGCCGCGGTGACGAAGAAGGTCTCGGCGGCGGGGTTGACGGCCTGGATGCGGTCGATGCCATCCACCACCAGCGCCGGCACCGGCAACGAACTCCAGATCGAGCCGGGCGCGGGCAGAATCGTCATGCCGCGGCCCTGTCGCGCGCGGGCTCGGCCGTCTTGTCGCCGGGCATCGCCGGATCCTGGCCCGTCTCGGGGCCAGTCGCGGGGCCGGGCGCCGCGGCCGGCCCCGTCATCGCCGACGGGCCGGGCGCGTCGGCAAGGATCGACCGGATCAGTCGCCGCGCTTCGGCCGGATCGCTTTCGGTCAGCAGCCGCGGCCGCCATGCGCGATCGGCACCCGCCGCCTCCAGATACCACCCCAGATGCTTGCGCGCGACCCGCATGCCCGGGTCGATGCCGTAGAAGGCCAGCATGGCGTCGTGATGCGCGGCCACCAGATCGGCAAGCGCCGTGCCGCGCGGCGGCGGCGGCGCGTCGCGCCCGGCGAGCCCGGCGGCGATCTCGGCCAGAAGCCAGGGCCGCCCCTGCGCGCCGCGCCCCACCATCACCCCCTGCGCCCCCGATGCCCGCAGCGCGGCTTCGGCCGTCACGGTGTCGGTGATGTCGCCATTGGCGACCACCGCGATCCCGACCGCCCGGCGCACCGCCCGGATCGCGGCCCAGTCAGCGGTTCCCTTGTAGAACTGGCAGCGTGTGCGGCCGTGGATGGTGATCATCGCGATGCCCGCGGCCTCGGCGCGGCGCGCCAGCTCCGGCGCGTTCAGGCAATCGCCATCCCAGCCCAGCCGGGTCTTGAGCGTGACCGGAACCGATACCGCGCCCACCACCGCCTCGATCAGCCGCAGGGCATGGTCGAGATCGCGCATCAGCGCCGAGCCCGCGTAACCGTTGGTGACCTTGCGCGCCGGGCATCCCATGTTGATGTCGATGATCCGCGCGCCCTGATCGGCGACCAGCCGTGCCGCCTCCGCCATCCAGCGCGGCTCGCGCCCGGCGAGCTGCACCGCGCTGCCCGCCTCGGATAGCCCGAGTTCGGCCCGCTGGCGCGCCAGCGGCCGGGCCTGGACCACCTCCTGGCTTGCGACCATCTCGCTCACCACCAGCCCGGCGCCGAACCGCGCCACCAGCCGGCGGTAGGGCAGATCGGTGATCCCGGCCATGGGGGCCAGGAAAACCGGCAGGTCGAATGGCACGGGTGCCGTCTTCATCATCAATTGCCCAATCCTTCGGCGCCTGCCTCGCTGCTAGAACTTCACCGCCCAAAAAGCAAACCGGCGTCATGCCGCGGTGGCGGCGCCGCATGCATACGCCTAAATTTTAGGCAATCATGGACGCTCTGCGCCGAATTGTCACCGTCCGCACGATCCCCTAGACAGAACCGCGCAGAAGGAGACGCGATGCGCAACGCGGCGATCATACTGGCGGCGGGTGCCGGCACGCGGATGGGCGGCGCGCGTGCCAAGCAATGGCAGATGCTGGGCGGACGCGCCGTGCTGTTGTACAGCCTGTCCATGTTTCGCACCCTGCCCGAGATCGGAACGATCGTGGTCGCCCTGCCCCCCGGCGAGGCGGCGCGGGCGAAGCTGACCGC
>JASBUM010000348.1 GCA_030147905.1 Acidimangrovimonas sp. | reverse complement strand
TCGGTCAGGATCCGCCAGCCGTCCCAGTCGTCCTCGGCGCAGCCGTCCTCGATCGACAGGATCGGATAATCGGCGACCAGTGCCTCGAGATAGGCGACATTGGCGGCGGCGTCGAGGCTCTGGCCCTCGCCTGACAGTTCGTACCGGCCGTCGCGGAAATATTCGCTGGCCGCGCAATCGAGCGCCAGGGCGATGTCGCGACCGGGTGTGTAACCGGCCTTCTCGACGGCGCGAAGGATGAAGTCGAGCGCCTCGCGCGTGGATTGTAGCGCCGGCGCGAAGCCACCCTCGTCGCCGACCGCGACCTGGTGCCCGGCCTGCCGGAGCTCGGCCTTCAGCGCGTGGAACACCTCCGCGCCCCAGCGCACCGCCTCGGCGATCGAGGGGGCGGCCACCGGCATGATCATGAATTCCTGGATGTCGATGGGATTGTCGGCGTGCTGACCGCCGTTGATGATGTTCATCATCGGCAGGGGCAGGATCCGCGCCCCGGTGCCGCCGACATAGCGAAACAGCGGCTGGGCGGTGAAATCGGCAGCCGCCTTGGCGACGGCGAGCGACACGCCGAGGATCGCGTTGGCGCCCAGCCGCGCCTTGTTCGGCGTGCCGTCGAGTTCGCACATCATCCGGTCGATGGCGATCTGTTCGGTGGCGTCATGGCCGACGATCGCCTCGGCGATCTCGCCGTTGACGGCCGCGACGGCGCCGGTGACGCCCTTGCCCAGATAGCGCGCCTTGTCGCCGTCGCGGCGCTCGACCGCCTCATGCGCGCCGGTCGAGGCGCCGGATGGAACGGCGGCGCGGCCGAGGCTGCCATCCTCGAGCGTGACATCGACTTCGACGGTCGGGTTGCCGCGGCTGTCGAGGATCTGGCGGGCGTGAATGTCAACGATGATGCTCATTTCGTGGTCCTTCTTGGCGGTTGACGAAGGCGGTAGCCCCGGGCCGGGGGGCTGCGTCCTCGATGCGCTTGATCCCGTGCAAGTCCGTGCCGGCAGGCAGGCGACGGAGGCGGTTTAGAAGAAAGCGGGCGCCGCCGCCAGCCCTTTCGCGGCGGTGCAGGGGATGCCGGAGGACTGCGGGAATGCCGGCGCCGGTGCCGGCGCAGCCAAAGCCGCGTCGGCTGGGCGCGTCGGCTGGGCGACGGCAGAGCGGGAGCAGGGCGGGGGCTTTCCGCCCCCGCACCCCCGGAGGATATTTGTCAACGAAAGATGGGACCGTGGCGCGAGGCGCGGCCGGATCCGCGGCGCGGGGGATCGGCCGTATCCGGTGCCTGCACGGATGGACGGGGAGAGAGGCGCCGGGGCAGGGCGCGCAGGCGGGGCTTGCACCGGATCGGCGGCGCTTGCAGGGTGGCGGGAACGGATGTCGGGCCCGAAGCGCGGGGCCGCGTGGATTTCGGCGGAACGGGGCGGATGGATGGCCCCGGGGCGGGCCGGGCGGAGGCGGTGAGATTGACGGGCAGCGAAGGGCAAGGTGTCGGCACGGGGCCGGAAGGAGGAGCGAGGCCGGAAAGAGGAGCGAGGCCGGAAAGAGGAGTGGGCCGGCTCGATGCCCGCGGCGCGATGCTCCTGACTGCCACGGCCGTTCTCTTCGGGCTCAACCAGGTGGTGATCAAGGTGGTGAATGCCGGGCTTCAGCCGGTGTTCTTTGCCGGTTTGCGATCGCTGGGTGCGGCGCTGTGCATCTGGATCTGGATGCGGATCCGCGGCCGCAGGCTTGATTTCGCCCCCGGCACGATCGCGGCGGGGCTGGCGGTCGGGCTGGTTTTCGCCGCCGAGTTCCTGTCGCTGTTCCTGGCGCTTGACCGGACCACGGTGGTGCGGGCCTCGGTCATCTTCTATTCGATGCCGCTGTGGCTGGCTGCGCTTGCGCATTTCCTGCTGCCGGGCGAGCGGTTGGGGGGCGCGCGCGCGGCCGGTTTCGCACTCGCCTTCGCGGGGGTTGCATGGGCGCTGGGGCACAGGGGCGGGGCGGCGGCGGCCGGCGGGCTGGCGGGCGATATGCTGGCACTCGGCGGGGCCTGGGCCTGGGCGGGGGTGGCGATGCTGGCGCGATTGTCGCCGCTGCGCCGGCTGTCGGCCGAGATGCAGTTGTGGTGGATGGTTGCGGTATCGGGGCCGGTGCTGTTGCTGCTGGCGCCGTTTTTCGGGCCGCTGCTGCGCGATCTGCGACCGGTCGACCTGCTGGGGCTGGGGTTCCAGATCGTCGCGGTGGCGAGCTTCGGCTTCATCCTGTGGTTGTGGCTTCTGGGGCGCTATCACGCCTCGACGGTGAGCAGCTTTTCCTTTCTCACCCCGATCCTGAGCATCGCCTTCGGCTGGCTCTTGCTGGGCGAGCCGCTCAACCCGGCGATTGCGGGAGCGGGGGCGCTCGTGCTGGCCGGTCTGGCGCTGATCGCCCGGCCGGTGCGGTGGCCGCGGCCGCGGCATCCTCGGCCTCGGCCCTAGGCGGCAGGCGCAGATCGGCCCAGATCGGCAGATGATCCGACGCCCGCGCCGCCTCGCCGCGGTCGAGCACGCCACAGGCGAGGACGTCTAGCGCGTGGTGATGGGCTATCCGGTCGAGCGCGGCCAGCCGCAGACGGGCGTGGTAGCTGGGGCCGGGGGCCAGAACCCGGAAGTCGGGCGCGAGGGGGATGAAGCTCGCATCGGTCGACCATTCGTTGAAATCGCCCATGATGACGGTGGGCATCTCCGTCTGCCGGCCCAGCCAGTCCGCGATGCGGCCGATCTGGCGCAGCCTGTCGGCGCCGCGCAGGCCCAGATGCACCGCCACCACCCGCAGCCCGCGCCCGGCGACCATCAGATCGGCCGCGACGGCGCCGCGCGGCTCGAACGAGGGCAGGTCGAGCCGGTGCACCGAGAGCAGTTCGATCCCCGGGCGCACGAGGATCGCGTTGCCGTGCCAGCCTAGGCTGACGTCGTTGGTCGCCAGCGGCAGGGGCCGGTAGGTGGAATGCTGCTCGATCAGCGCCGGACCGAGCGACGCGCGCCGCGGGCCGAGGCGGCGATCGCTTTCCTGAAGTGCGACGATGTCGGCCCCGGTGTCCTTGATCACCCGCAGGGTGCGTTCGGGGTTGCGGCGGCGGTCGATCCCCACGCATTTGCGGATGTTGTAGGAGGCGACGCGCAGGTCGGGTTGCTGCTGCGTCATGCTAGGTTCCGCAGAAGGTTCGGCGAACCGCCTCGTCCGGCGCGGGCGCGGCGGCAAGCGGGGCGGTTTCGTTGATCCGGGTCTCCGGCGGGGCGAAGGGCGTCCGCAGCGCCTCGCCGAGTTCGCGGAAAGGCGACAGATCGTCCGAGAGCGCGGCGTCGATCGCGGCCTCGATGCGGTGGTTGCGGGGGATGATTGCGGGATTGGCGGCAGCCATCGCCTGCGCCGCGGTCTCGGCGCTGCGCCCGGCCGCACGGAGGCTTGCGCGCCATTGTCCCGCCCATTCCTCGAAGGCGGCGGGGTCGGCGAATTCGGCCGCCGCCGTGCCCTCGGCCAGGCCCCGGAAGACACGGGTGAAATCGGCCCGTTGCGCGGCCATCAGCCCAAGCAGCGATTCGATCAGGGCGGCATCGGCATCGGCGTGATCGTCCTGTTCCGCCGCCGGATCGGCCGGACCGTCCGCGGATGGGCCGGGCTGCACGGACGGTGCGGCGGGCTGATTTGCGGCGATGGGAGCGGCGGGGCCGGCGCCGGCGGCCGGGCTGTCCGGCGCGTCCTGTTCCGCCGCCGGATCGGCCGGGCCGCGCGCGACCGGATCGGCAAGCCCGATCTTTGCGCGGAACCGCGCCAGCCAGGCCGCCTGGTAGCGGGGCGCGAAGCCGTCCACCACCTCGGTCGCGGCGGCGATGGCGCGGTTGCGGTCGGTGTCGATCAGCGGCAGCAGCGTCGAGGCGAGCTGTGCCATGTTCCAGAGCGCGATCTGGGGCTGGTTGGCATAGGCGTAGCGGCCGAACTGGTCGATCGAGGAGAACACCCGTGCCGGGTGGTAGTCGTCCATGAAGGCGCAGGGCCCGTAGTCGATGGTTTCGCCCGCGACATGGGCGTTGTCGGTGT
>JASBUM010000342.1 GCA_030147905.1 Acidimangrovimonas sp. | reverse complement strand
GTAGGGGATCCAGATGGTCCTGATTTCGGTGGCCTGTGCGAGGAAGGCGGATCCTTCGCCCTCGGGTCCCAGCCAGTCGCGTGTGCCGGGCGGGTCGATCCAGCTGCGCTTGAGGTTGCCGGCGCTTTCGCGCTCGATCGTCGCGGCGAGGGAGGGATCCGCGAAGGACCAGACCGCATCGACGTCGAGATGGCCGGCGAGCGTGGGCGCGAGCTCGGCGGGATCGCCGGTGACGATATTGACCACGCCTGCGGGCAGGTCCGATGTATCCAGAACCTGGTAGAGATCGGTCGCGGCCAGGGGGAAGGCCGCGGAGGGTACGAGGATGCAGCGATTCCCCATCGCGATCAGGGGGGCCATCGCCGAGACGGGCCCGAGCAGCGGCAGTTCCGCCGGACACAGCGCACCGACCACGCCGCAGGGCACCTTCATGGCGAGGGCGATGCCGCGGATGGGTACCGGTTTGGCCGCACTCTCGAACTTGTCGGCCCAGGCGGCATAGCTGAACAGGCGTGCCACCGCCGCCTCGGTCTCGGCATGGCCGTCGCGACCGGTGAGCGCCTTGATCCGGGCCGCGAATTCAGCCGCGCGGGCCGAAAGGTTCTCGGCGATGTAGTAGAGGATCTGCGCCCGGCCATGGGCCGTCATCCGTGACCAGCCCTCGGCCTTGCGCGCTGCGTCGACCGCGTTGCGGATGTCCTTGCGGTTGCCAAGTCCGACATGGCCGAGAAGCGCCCCGCGCGGGCCCCAGACAGCGCGCGAATAGCCGCTGTCGGGGCGCGCCTGCCGGCCACCGATGTAATGCTTTGCCGTGCGGTCGAGGGGTGGCGTTCCGGGCTCTTGCGGCGCTGCGAAGGGGACGACCGCGCGGGCCTTGCGCGGCTTTCGTGCCGGCCGGAGATAGGCAAGCAGGCCTTCCCGTCCGCCTTCGCGCCCGAACCCGGATTCGCGGATTCCACCGAAGCCCGCGGCGGCATCGAAGAGATTGGTGGCGTTGACCCAGATCACGCCCGCTTCCAGCTGCGGCGCCACGCCGAGCGCGAGGTTGATGTTCTCCGTCCACAGGCTGGCCGCGAGGCCGTAGCGGGTGTTGTTGGCCAGCGCCACGGCCTCGGCCGGGGTTCGGAAGGTGGTCGAGACGAGGACGGGGCCGAAGATTTCCTCCTGCATCAGGCGCGAGGCGGGCGACAGGCCGGTGATCAGCGTCGGCGGGTAGAAGCAGCCGCGGGGCGGAAGCGGCACATTCGCGCGGTGGATCGTGCCATCCTTCTCGGCGTCGACCATGGCGGCGATGCGTTCGAGCTGGACCCGGTCGACCACGGCGCCGATGTCGATGCACTTGTCGAGCGGGTTGCCGATGCGCAGCGCGTCCATCCGCCGGCGCAGCCTGGCATGGAAGCGTTCCGCGACCGGCTCGTGCACCAGAAGGCGCGAGCCTGCGCAGCAGACCTGTCCCTGATTGAACCAGATCGCGTCGACCAGGCCCTCGACCGCGGAGTCGAGATCGGCGTCGTCGAAGACGATATAGGGCGACTTGCCTCCCAGTTCGAGCGTCAGTGCGATGCCGCGCCCGGCGGTTTCCTCGCGGATCCGGCGGCCGACCGCGGTCGAGCCGGTGAAGGCGATCTTGTCGATGCCCGGATGGGCCACCAGCGCGGCACCGGTTTCGCCATCGCCGGTGACGATGTTGAGAACCCCCGGCGGCAGGCCCGCCTCTCGCCCCAGTTCGGCGAAGAGCAGCGCGGTGAGCGGCGTGTATTCGGCGGGTTTGAGCACGACCGTATTGCCCGCCGCCAGCGCTGGGGCGACCTTCCACGCCAGCATCAGAAGCGGAAAGTTCCACGGAATGATCTGGCCGCAGACGCCATGGGGCGCCGTGCCGGGCATCTCGGCCTCGAGCAGTTGCGCAAGCCCCGCGTGATAATAGAAGTGGCGGGCGACCAGCGGGATGTCGATGTAGCGGCTCTCGCGGATGGGCTTGCCGTTGTCGAGCGATTCCAGAACCGCGAGAAGGCGGGCATGTTTCTGGACCAGACGTGCCAGCGCATAGAGGACGCGCGCACGCCGATGCCCCGACAGCCGCGCCCATTTCGGCTGCGCGCGCCGCGCGGCGCCTACGGCCGCGTCGATGTCGGCCGCACCGCCCTCACTGACATGCGCAAGTGTCGCCCCGGTTGCGGGATCGGCGGTGACGAAGGTCTTGCCCGGCGCGGTGAAGCTGCCGTCGATGAAATGGCCGAAGCGGCGGTCGTGCCGGTCGAGCCATGCCCGGGCCTCGGCGTCGCTTTCGGGCGCGGGGCCGTAGGGCATCGTCTCGAAGATGTCGCGGATGGTCATCGTCCTATCCCGTCGCATGGCGGTTGGCGGCCGAATAGCGGCCGGTGACGTGATGTTCGAGCTGGCGCTCGATGTCGCCCAGAAGCGAGGAGGCGCCAAAGCGGAACAGCTCTGGCCCGAGCCACGGCCGCCCGAGCTCGTCCTTCATCAGCGCCAGATAATTGAGCGCGTCCTTCGCCTTGGAGATGCCGCCCGCCGGCTTGTAGCCGACCTTGTATCCGGTCGTGGCCTCATAGTCGCGGATCGCGCGGATCATCGTCAGCGTGACGGGCAGGGTGGCGTTGACGCTTTCCTTGCCGGTCGAGGTCTTGATGAAATCCGCGCCTCCCATCATGCAGGCCAGGCTGGCGCGGGCCACATTGCGCAGTGTCCCCAGCTCTCCGGTTGCGAGGATCGCCTTGACATGGGCTTCGCCGCAGGCCTCGCGCATCGCCCGCATCTCGTCGTAGAGCGCCTGCCAGTTCCCCCCGAGGACATGGCGGCGCGAAATGACGATGTCGATCTCGCGCGCGCCGGCCCGGACGCTTTCGCCGATTTCGGCCAGACGGGTCTTCCATGGGCTGAGCCCGGCGGGAAAGCCGGTGGAGACGGCCGCCACCGGAATCGCGGTTCCCTCCAGCGCGCGTACCGCCGCACCCACCATCTCATGATAGACGCAGACGGCGCCGGTCGTCAGCCCGGTCATGCCGAGCGCCTCCAGCAGATCGGCGCGGACCGGCTGACGCGCCTTGGCGCATAGCCGGCGGACGCGTTCCTCCGTGTCGTCGCCTGACAGCGTGGTCAGGTCGATCAGGCTGACCGCGCGACACAGCCAGGCGGCCTGGTATTCCTTCTTCACGCTGCGCCGCCCCGGCAGTGTGGCCGCGCGGCGCTCGATCGCCGACGTGTTGGCCTGGACCGAAGCGATCCAGTCGATGTCGAGCGCCATGCCGGGGTTGCGCGGATGCGGCGGAGGGGCGATCTGCGGCAGCGTGGCACGCAAGGGCGCCGCAGCGGCGGCCGCGTGCTTGGTGGGCTCGGTCTTGTCGGGCTCGGTCTTGTCGGGCACGGTCTCCTCCCCGATGCGCAGGCGGCATGACGTTCGCACGGGCCGCAGCCCGTATGCAAGGTGTTTAACCGGATGGTCAAATAGCGCCGGGGGCGTCTTCCGGCCGCTGCCGGCAAGCCCGTGGGCGCATGTGCGAACGGCGGCAAGAGCGCGCGGACCGCCCTGCGCGCGCGGGCCGTCCGGGGCGGCGCCCGCCGCCTTTCCGGGGCCACGTTCCTGGGGTGACGTTCCCGGGGATCTGCTGGCGGACGGCTTCTGCCGGTCCTTCGGTTCAGGTTCAGAACAGGCGCGCGTTGATGATCAGATGTGCCGCGATCGAGGCGGCGTAGCCCAGCGCGATCGCCCAGGTCCATTTCAGGTGGCTGAAGAACGTGTAGGCTCCGCGCGCCTGCCCCATCAATGCCACGCCCGCGGCCGAGCCGATCGACAGGAGTGAGCCGCCGACCCCGGCGGTAAGCGCGATCAGGAGCCATTCGCCATGCGACATCGACGGGTCCATCGTCAGCACCGCGAACATCAGCGGGATGTTGTCGACGATCGCCGAGAGCGCGCCGATGATGATATTCGCCGGGGTCGCGCCCAGCCCGGTGTAAAGGACGTTGGAGGCCAGCGTCAGATAGCCCAGAACCCCGAGCCCGCCGACCGCGAAGATGATGCCGAAGAAGAACAGCAGTGTGTCCCACTCGACCCGCGCGATCTCGCGGAAGCTGTCCAGGACCATGTCGTCGTCGTTGCGCCGGGCCCCACGGCGCTGAAGGAAATAGGACCAGATCTGCAGATAGCCGAGGCCCAGCATCATCCCCAGGGCCGGCGGCATCGACAGGAAATCCTTGAAGGCGACGGCGGTCATGATGGTGGCGGCAAAGAGCACGATCACCCCGCGCGCGCCGGGCTTGGCGTGGACACGGTCTTCATGCGGCTCGGGCTTCGTGGCCGGCAGGGCGAAGGACATGAACACGGCCGGCACCAGCCAGTTGACCAGAGACGGGATGAACAGATCGAAGAACTGGCCGAAGCTCAGCTTGCCCTGCTGCCAGACCATCAGCGTGGTGATATCGCCGAAGGGAGAGAAGGCGCCGCCCGCATTGGCCGCGACGACGATCGAGATCGCGCCCAGCGTGACAAAGCGTGGCGAGCGCGCGCCGACGGCCAGCACCACCGCTCCCATGATCAGCGAGGTCGTCAGGTTGTCGAGCAGCGCGGACAGGAAGAAGGCGAGGACCCCCGTCAGCCAGAACAGCTGACGATAGCTCAGCCCCATCCCGACCAGGCGGGCGCGCAGCACCTCGAAGACGCGTCGTTCCTCGAGCGTGTTGACATAGGTGATCGCGACCAGCAGGAACAGCAACAGCTCGCCGTATTCGGCGATCACCTCGATGGCGTGGGTATGGACCTCGGCGCCGCGTCCCGCTGCGGTATAGGCGATGCCGATCAGGGCCCAGATCAGGCCGGCGGCGACCAGCACCGGCTTCGACTTGCTCATGTGGGTGCTTTCCTCGAGGATCACCAGCACATAGGCGATCACGAATATGGCCAGGGACAGAAGCCCCGCCCAGTGCGTGGTCAGGTTCAGCATTGTCGATCCCGCTCCCTTTCGGTCCGGACAACCGCTTACATCACGCCTTCACGGGGCTAAAGGCCAAATTCCGCGCTTTCACGACCGCGCGGGCCGCGCCCGGAGTGATCACGGCGCCTGTCGGACGGGCGGGGCCCGTGATCCGCCGGCGACGATGCGGCGGAAGGGCGGCTGTGCGAGGCCTTGCCGGGGCGGGGACTGACCCCGACGCTCTCCCGGGGGCGGCGGGTGCGTTCCGCCCCCGCGCGCGGCGCCGGTCAATCCTTGAGAAAGACGCTCTGGTCGATCAGATAGCGTTGCGACAGCGGGATCGACGCGGCGCCGAGCTGGCGGGCATGGCCGCCGAGGCTCCCGGCCTCGATCCGCGGCGGATCGAGCCCGGCCAGATCGCATCGGGCCAGCGCGGCGCGCGTGCCTTCGACTGCGGCGGCGCGCACCGGCGCAGGCAACCAGCCGTCGATCAGCACCGTGTCGAATTCGACCACCGAAAGCGCCGAGACGGTGGCATGTGCCAGCCCCCGGGTCACCTCGTCCAGCCAGCGTGCAAGGATTTCGTCCGGCACCGTCCACTCCGGCGGGGTCTGCCAGAGCGGGTCGGTCGCCAGGCCGCGGGCGCGCATGTAGCCTTCCAGCGAGGCCATCGAGGCCACCGAGATCAGCTGACGCATGCCGCCGTCCGGCCCCGGCACCGGCATCGATCCCAGTGCCGCGGCATTGCCGCCGCGCCCGGTGAAAAGCTGGCCGTTGAGAACCAGCCCGCCCCCGATGAAGGAGGCGATGTAGAAATAGAGGAAGTCCTTGCGCCGCTCGCCCGAGCCGAAGACCAGCTCCGCCCCGCAGGCGGCGGTGGCGTCGTTCTGGACGAAGACGGGAAACGGACACAGGCGGGCGATCTCGGCCTGAATGTCGCGGCGGCGCCAATCTGCCATGGTTTCGGATTCTGCACCCACGAATTGCGCCCAGTTCCACAACTGGAAAGGCATCGCGATTCCCAGCCCGCCGATCCGGTCGCGATGCCCCGGCCCGATCGTCCGGGTCAGTTCCGGCAGGGCGGCGGCGACGAATTCGACGACCGTGTCGACCCGCGGATAGGGATAGGTGGCATGGCTTTGCGCCACGATCGCGCCAAGAAAGTCGATCAGAACCAGATCGACGCTGCGCCGCCCGATCTTGAGGCCGAAGAAATAGGCCCCGTCCGCGGCAAGCGACATCGGCACCGAAGGCTGGCCCACGCGGCCGCGCACCGGCGTGCCGCGCGCCAGCAGCCCGTCGGACTCGAGCCCGCGCATGATGACCGAGACGGTCTGCGCCGAAAGCCCGGTGATCCGCGCGATGTCGGATTTCGCCAGCGGACCCTCGTGACGCAGAAGCGACAGGACCAGCCGCTCGTTATAGGCGCGCATGACGCTCTGGTTGGAGCCGCGCAGCCCGGCGGTGCCGTCGGACGACGGGGCGGGCGGCGTCTCCCCGGGGCGCGCGATATTCGCGCCGGAATCAGCCCGCATGGCGGGCGTGTCCTGCGCGGGCCGCGTTCGTGTCCCGCCGCGGCGACGCCCCGCGTGCGCCGAAGGGGAGGGTCATCCCTCGAGCGATTCGAATTCCGCCGTCGGATGCCATCTTGCCTGCCTGTCCCTTCCGCCCCGTCGAGCCCCCTTGGGGCCGCCCTTCGCGGGTCTTTTCGCGTTCCGTCTGCCGTGCCCGGTGCCGATGTGCCGGCCGCCCGTGCCGAATTGAACCCACGGTCCCGGCGCGGCGTCGCGCCATGCCGGCCAGCTTTACACATGCCGCAGCTTCTTACCGGCCGGCCCCGCATCCGCTGGATCGGCTGGATCGGCGCCCTGTGACACTGCGCGGCGCCGCGCAGGCTGTCAATAATAAATCAGAGTGAATTATTTATCTTGACGACCCGCCGACCTTGGGCTTTTCT
>JASBUM010000319.1 GCA_030147905.1 Acidimangrovimonas sp. | reverse complement strand
GAACGCCCGCCGGGCTGCAACTTCGGCCCGCGCTGCGACTATTTCGAGGCCGGGCGCTGCGATGCGCGCCCGATCCCGATGGAGGACGTCTCCGTCTCGCGCCGGCACGAGACCCGCTGCCTGCGCCACGCCGAGATCGACTGGAACACGCCGCCGGCCAAGACCGAGACCACCGAGGCCACCACCACCGGCGAGGTCGTGCTGCATGTCGACGGCCTGCGCAAATATTACGAGGTCGCGGCCAACGCGCTCTTTGGCGGTGGCGGCACGATGCGGGTGGTCAAGGCCAACGAGGAGCTGAGCTTCGACGCGCATGAAGGCGAGACCCTCGCCATCGTGGGCGAATCCGGCTGCGGCAAGTCCACGCTGGCCAAGCTTCTCATGGGCCTCGAGACCGCCACCGACGGGCGCATCGAACTGGCCGGCCGCGAGATCCAGAACACCCCGATCGAGAAGCGCAGCACCCAGACCGTCTCTTCGGTGCAGATGGTCTTCCAGAACCCCTTCGATACGCTCAACCCCTCGATGACGGTCGGTGCGCAGATCATCCGCGCGCTCGAGATCTTCGGCGTCGGACGCAACGACGCCGAGCGGCGCAAGCGCATGCTCGAGCTGCTCGACCTGGTGAAGCTGCCGCGCGAATTCGCCGAACGCATGCCGCGCCAGCTCTCGGGCGGGCAGAAGCAGCGCGTCGGCATCGCGCGCGCCTTCGCCGGCGATGCGCGGATCGTGGTCGCGGACGAGCCGGTCTCGGCGCTCGACGTCTCGGTCCAGGCCGCGGTGACCGATCTCTTGATGGAGATCCAGCGCCAGAACCGCACGACGCTTCTGTTCATCAGCCACGACCTGTCGATCGTGCGCTATCTCAGCGACCGCGTGCTGGTGATGTATCTCGGCCATGTGGTCGAGATCGGCACCACCGATCAGGTCTTCTCACCCCCATATCACCCCTATACGGAGGCGCTTCTGTCGGCAGTCCCGATCGCCGACACCCGGGTGAAGAAGAAGCGCATCGTGCTCGAGGGCGACATTCCCTCGGCGGTCAACCCGCCTTCCGGCTGCCCGTTCCAGACCCGCTGCCGCTGGAAGGATCAGGTGCCGGGCAATCTGTGCGAACGCGAGGTCCCGCCGATGCGCACCCTTGCCGAAGGCCATGCCGTCAAGTGTCACCTCGACGAATCGATCCTGCGCGCGATGGAACCGGTGATCGAGATCGCCGCCGAATGAGCCGAGCCACAGCCGCCGGCGCGGACGGCGCGGCACCCCGGCCCGCTCGCTTCGCGCTTTCGTTCGGGCCCGCCGGCGGGTAAGACAGAAGGCCAAAGGATTCGAAGGGAGACAGCCATGGCAGGCTCGGTCAACAAGGTCATTCTGGTCGGCAATCTCGGCCGCGACCCCGAGGTGCGCAGCTTTCAGAACGGCGGCAAGGTCTGCAACCTGCGCATCGCCACCTCCGAAACCTGGCGCGACCGCAACAGCGGCGAGCGTCGCGAACGGACCGAATGGCATTCGGTCGCGATCTTCTCCGAGCCCCTCACCAAGATCGCCGAGCAATATCTGCGCAAGGGATCGAAGGTCTATATCGAGGGGCAGCTGGAGACCCGCAAATGGCAGGACCAGTCTGGCCAGGATCGCTACACGACCGAGATCGTCCTGCGCCCCTATCGCGGCGAGCTGACGCTCCTCGACGGGCGCGGCGACAACCCGCAATCCTCGGGTGCCGACTATGATCGCGGCGGCGCGGCCGGCGGTGGCAGCTACGGGGGCCCCTCGTCGGGCGCGGGCGGCGGCGCGGGCTCTGACCTCGACGACGAAATCCCGTTCTGATCGCCGGGCGCACGGCCCGACGCGCCCCCCCCTGCGGGCGGACCTCGAAATCGCATCCGCCGACCCGGGCTTCCGCCGGCGCGCCTCCGGGCGACGTCCGGCGGGATGGTCCGCGCCAACATCACCATGCCGCATCCGCGCGGGCGGGCCGCGCCTGTGACCGCACGCCTCTCGGCGCCGGGATCGCTCGCGCCGCCTCCCGCCGGCCCGCCCCGGTTTCTTCCGGATCCAAATACCGTTGGGGGAGCGGTCGCAGACCGCGGGGGCGAAAGCCCCCGGCACGCTCGCCGGCACGATCCACGGCCCACCGCGCCGCGCGCCGCCCCGACGCCCCGACGCGCCTCAGCGCCCGACGAGCGCCTCGGACAGCACCGCGGCCAGCGCCTCGCGATCGACGTCGTCAGTCTGGAAGGCACGCCCGATGTCACGCGCAAGGATCATCCGCAACCGCCCGTCGCGCATCTTCTTGTCCTGCTCCATGAGCGCGATCAGCCCGGCCGCGTCGGGCAGCGCGCCGTCGATCTCGGCGGGGTCGCGCATCATCCCCATGTCGGCCAGATGTGCCCGCAGCCGGCTCGGCGCCTCCTGCGGGCACAGGCCCAGCCGCTGGCTCAGGGCAAAGGCCAGCGTCATGCCGATGGCCACACCCTCGCCGTGCAGCAACCGTGCCGAATAGCCGGTCGCGGCCTCGAGCGCATGGCCGAAGGTATGCCCGAGGTTGAGCAGCGCCCGCTCGCCCGTCTCGGTCTCGTCACGCGAGACGATCGCCGCCTTCATCGCCACCGAATGCCGCACCGCCCGCTGCAGAAGCGACGGATCCTCATGCAGCCGCGGCCCGTTGATCTCGAGCCAGGAGAAGAATTCCGCGTCCCCCAGGGCCGCGTATTTGACCACCTCGCCATAGCCGGCGAGAAACTCGCGCCGCGGCAGGCTTTGCAGCACGTCGATATCGGCCAGCACCAGCGACGGTTGGTGGAAGGCGCCGATCAGGTTCTTGCCAAGCGCCGAATTGATTCCCGTCTTGCCTCCGACCGAACTGTCGACCTGCGCAAGCAGCGTGGTGGGAAGCTGGACGAACCGCACGCCACGGCGCAGGACGGCCGCGGCGAATCCGGCCAGATCGCCCACGACGCCGCCCCCGAAGGCCAGCACCATGTCGTCGCGTTCGACCCGCGCGGCCAGCAGCCATTCCACCACCTGCTGCAGCTGCGCCCAGGACTTGCTGCCCTCCCCGGGCGGCACCATGCACACCGCCGCCTCGATCCCCGCAGCGCCCAGCCCGGCCTCCAGACGTTCCAGCGCGGCGCCGGCCAGGTTCGCATCGCAGATCACCGCCACCCGCGGCCGGCGCAGAAGCGGCGCGATCTCGGCCCCCGCCCGCGCCAGCAGGCCGCGCCCGATTCGCACCTCGTAGCTCCGCGCCCCCAGCGCCACGGGAACCATGCCGTCATCGCCCGCGCCGATCACCGGCGTCGCGTCGTCCTCGGCCGCGCCCGCGGCCCGGTGCCGCTCATCCATCATGGCCTCTGCCTTCCCTTCCGCTCGAGATCGGCACAAGACGTCGCGCTGCCGCCCCGCACGGCACTGTCTGCCTTCATGCCGGCCGCCTTGCCGCCGTCGACCGCGGCACCGTCGTCGACCCCAGCACCCTTACCCACAGCACCCGCGCCCGCCACGCCTTCACCCGCAGCGCCCTCACCCGCAGCACTTTCACCCACAGCGCCCTCACCCCCGGCGCCGCCCGCTCGCCCGGTGACATCGCCGCGCCGCACCAGCGCCTGCAACACACGCTCTACCGAGTTTTCCACCGAACAATCGGCGCGCGAGTCCACCGTGACATCGGCCAGCGCATAGACCGGGGCGCGGCGGGCGTAAAGCGTCTCCAGCGTCGCCCGCGGGTCCGGTGTCCTGAGAAGCGGCCGGGTGCTGCGCCCCTTGACGCGGGCCCACAGAACCTCGGGCTCGGCCCGCAGCCAGACCGACACGCCCCGCCCCGCGATCAGCGCGCGGTTCGCTTCGTCCATGAAGGCCCCGCCCCCG
>JASBUM010000316.1 GCA_030147905.1 Acidimangrovimonas sp. | reverse complement strand
GCCGGGGCCGGGCGCGCCGGCGTCGGGCGCGGGGGAGCCGGGCACGGGTGGGCCGGGCACGGGGGGGCGGGGCGCACGGGACGGGGGGGCGCGGGGCACGCGGGCGCGCATGCGGCGCTGGACGGGGCCGGCGCTTCTGGGCTTCGGGTTCCTGCCGCTCTTCCTGCTTGCGGGGTTGTGGGCGGTTCTCGCCATGGTGGTCTGGCTGGCGATTCTGACGGGGAATCTGGCGCTGCCCAGCCGGTTCGACCCGGTGACATGGCATGCGCATGAATTCCTCTGGGGCTATCTGGGCGCGGTCATGGGCGGGTTTCTGCTGACCGCGATCCCCAACTGGACCGGGCGGCTTCCGATCGTCGGCTGGCCGTTGGCGGGGCTTGCGGGGCTGTGGATCCTGGGCCGGCTGGCGATCGCCTTTTCCGCCTATCTTCCGGCCGGGGTGGTGGCGGCGACCGATCTTGCCTATCCGACCTTCCTGTGCATGGCGCTGGGCCGCGAGATCGTCGCCGGGCGCAACTGGCGCAATCTCAAGGTGGTGATGCTGCTGGCGGTCTTTGCCGGAATGGATGCGGCCTATCTGTGGCAGGCGGGGGTCGGCGGCGCGCCGGCCTTCGGCTTCGCGATGCGGGGCGCGGTCGGCGTCGCGGTGACGGCGATCGCGCTGATCGGCGGGCGGGTGGTGCCCAGCTTTACCCGCAACTGGCTGGTGCGGGAGGGGCGCGGAGGCCGCCTGCCGGCCGCGTTCGACACGCTCGATTCCGCGGTCATGGCATCGACGCTGCTGGCGCTGCTGTTGTGGCTCGTGCAGCCCGAGGCGGCGCTGACCGCCGCCTTCGCGCTGGCCGCAGGGTTCGGCAATCTCGCGCGGCTCGCCCGCTGGCGGGGGCTGCGCTGCCTGTCCGAGCCGCTGGTGTGGATTTTGCATGCGGGCTTTTTCTTCGTGCCGCTCGGCTTCCTGCTGCTGGCGGCCTCGATCCTGGCGCCCGGCGCGGTGATCGGAACCGAGGTGCTTCACGCCTGGCTGGTGGGCGCGATCGGGGTGATGACGCTGGCAATGATGACCCGGGCCACGCTGGGCCACAGCGGCCGGCCGCTGCATGCCGATACCGCGACGACACTGGCCTATGTGCTGGTGATTGCGGCCGCGCTGGCGCGGGTTGCGGTGGGCTTCGCGCCGGGGGCTTCATGGCTGCTGGATCTCGCGGCCTTCGGCTGGATCGCGGGCTTTTCGCTCTTCGTGCTGGGCTATGCGCCGCTGCTTGCGCGCAGGCCGCGCCGGGTCACGGATCCGACGACGCTGCCCTATGCGCGCAGGCGCCAGACCATGGTGGCCCGCGGCCGCATCGATTTCGCTGCGCTGGTGGTCGCGCGCGCCGCCGCCCATCGCGCCGCGATCGAGACGGCGGGCGTCGTCTTCAGCGCGCCCGGCCGCGTGCCGTCCGGCCCGGTGCTGGCTGTGCAGGGCGACCCGGTGCGTCTTTCGCAACTGCTCGACCTGCTGTTCGACGACGCGCGAGAGCGCACACCGGCGGGCGCCAGCCTGACCGTGACGCTTGCGATGGATGACGGGCAGGTGGCGCTGGTGATCGACAATGGCCCCGGCGCCAGCCCCGCGGCGATGCAGCCGGGGGGAACGGCACGGCTTGCCGAGACGCCGCTTGCGCGCGCGCAGGCCATCGTCGAGGCCCACGGCGGGGCAATGCGGGCCGGGACGGGGCCCGGGCGCGATGCGCGCATCGTCATTCATCTGCCTCACAACGCTTGACCGGAGGCGGGTGCATGACCAGATCTTGGGATGGGAGCGGGGAGCGTTTCCCGCGCCACGGGGGCGCGGCATCTCGTTCAATTGACTTCGCCCGCACGCGCGTACTAAACGGTATTGTTTATTTTTCGAGCGGATCTGACACCATGGATGCGGGCAGAACGATCGGAATTTCTGTCGTCGTCCCGATGCTTGACGAAGCCGGGACGGCAGCCGCGCTGGTGCGTGGCATCGCCGCCGCCTGCGACGGCCCAATGCCCTATGAGATCATCGTCGTCGACGATGGATCGACGGACGGCACCGGCAAGGTCCTGACGCGGCTGCGCGCCGAGATCCCGGCCCTTCGCATCCTGCGTCATGAACGCCCCGGCGGACAGAGCGCGGCGGTGCATTCGGGCGTGCGGGCGGCGCGTGGCGGCATCGTCTGCACGCTGGACGGCGACGGGCAGAACCCGCCCGAGGAGCTGCCGCGCCTGTGGGGGCCGCTGGCGGCGGACGAGACCGGGCGGCTGGGACTTGTCGCCGGCCAGCGCCGCGAACGCCGCGACACGGCGTCGCGCCGGGCGGCGTCGCGGGTGGCCAACTGGCTGCGTGCCCGGCTGCTGCGCGACGGCACCCGCGACAGCGGCTGCGGGCTCAAGGCCTTTCGTCGCGACGCCTTTCTGGCGCTGCCCTATTTCGATCACATGCACCGCTATCTGCCCGCGCTCTTCCGTCGCGACGGCTGGTCGGTCGCGCTGGTCGACGTGGCGCACCGCGAAAGAAGCGCCGGGCGCTCCAAATACAGCAATATCCAGCGCGCGCTAGTCGGGATCAGCGATCTGGCCGGGGTTGCATGGCTGATACGGCGCCGCAAGCGCGTCGAGGCGCGGGAAATGAAGATCGGGACAGGGGAAAAGGCCGATGCTGCAAGAGATTCTTCGGTGGTTTGACCTGGAGTCCGCCGGCGATCTGACCTGGGTGGTCATCGGCCTTGTCGGTCAGCTGCTGTTCACCGCCCGGTTTCTCGTCCAGTGGATTGCCTCCGAACGCGCCGGGCGTTCGGTCGTGCCGCTGGCCTTCTGGTACTTCTCGATCAGCGGCGGGATGGTGCTGTTTCTCTACGCGCTCTCCCGGCGTGATCCGGTCTTCATCCTCGGTCAGTCGCTGGGGCTGATCATCTACGGCCGCAACCTTTGGCTGATCCGGGCCGAGCGCCGGCGCGAACGAACGGCCGATCCGCGTCTCGGCTGACAGACAGCGGCTTCCAGGCCAGGGCCGTCGGGCGCCTTCACGCACGGGATTGCACGGACGCCCCGGGGTTGCGCACGCACAGGGTTGCACAGCGGGCGGCCTCGCGGCTATCTAGGGCCGCCGGGTGATTAGCTCAGTTGGTAGAGCGCTTCGTTTACACCGAAGATGCCGGGGGTTCGAGTCCCTCATCACCCACCATTCCTTGCGATCCTTTCGGTGGCCGTTGCGGTGGCCGTTTCGGTGGCCGTTTCGGTGGCCGGCACGGTTGCCGCACAGCTTCGCGCAGCCGGTGGCGGCGGGCCGTTGCGCGGGCGCGAGGAGTAGCCCGATGCCGCACGTTTTCGTCGCGATCCGCGCTTGACGGCGCCGGCGCGGGTGCGTATGACGCACACCACGCTCGGGACGCGTTGCCGGGGCGGGAAGTGCGGTTGTAGCTCAGTTGGTTAGAGTACCGGCCTGTCACGCCGGGGGTCGCGGGTTCGAGCCCCGTCAACCGCGCCACTTCCCCATCAAGACGCGCCGGGCCGGATATGCGCGGTTGTAGCTCAGTTGGTTAGAGTACCGGCCTGTCACGCCGGGGGTCGCGGGTTCGAGCCCCGTCAACCGCGCCATTTCCCGGGCCGCACTTCCGGGGCCGCATTTCCCGGGCCGTAATTCCTGAACCGCATTTCCTGAACCACGGCATGTCTTCCCCCGCGCCAGCGCTTGCGCACCGCCCGCCCTGCGACAGGACGAGGCCCGTGCGGCGGGACGCACCGCCCCGCCGTGGCGCGATCGATCGCGGCCGGGCAGGCGCCGGCACAGGGACCGCGCGGTCATGCCGGGCGGATTTGGCCTGACACCCTGCCGGGCCACGAAGTCGCCGTTCCAGCCCGGGTGTGGCCATGACGGCCGCCGGATGCTTGCATTTACATTCATAATCCAGCATACGTGTTTTGGTTCAGCGGAGCGGAAGCGATGCATTTTCTCGATCAGATCACCTGGCCGGTGCTGCTTTTCATCTGCCTGACCTGGGGGCTCGCCCCCTTCGTGCCCGAGCCGCATATCTGGGAAAAGCTCAAGATGCTGCGCGCGGGAACGCTGCGTCGGCCGCTCGACATCCTTGATTTCTTCCTGCATGCGGCGCCCTTTCTGCTGCTTGCGGCCAAGATCCTGCGCATGGTCCTGCGCGGCTAGCGTGGGGGCTCGCGGCGGGCGCCGGCCGGCAGCGAATTGCCCCGCCGCCGCCGCTGCGGGACGGGGCCGGGCGTCAGGGGCCGGGCGTTGGGCGCCGTGCGTTCGGGGCCGGGCGGGGGCTTGGGGTGCGGGCCGCGATGGGTGACGCGGCAGGGCGGTCCGACCGGAGCCGGGGACTTGTTCCGCCGCTTGAAGAACTAAACTGTCTAGTTCACAACGGTGTGACGACCCCTTCAACAGGCGCCGGCCGCGGTTATCTCTTCCGCACGGCCCAGGGGTGCCGGGTCCGCTGCAAAGGCGGGCCGACACGACACCTCCCAGAGGGCCCTAACTATGTGATCCGAAAATAAAAACGGATCCGATGCAGGAGATTGAAATGCGTAAACTCATCGCTCCCGTAGCCGCCGCCGCGCTTGTCGTCGCGTCTTCCGCCGCCTTTGCCGGCGCCGGCGCGAACCAAGGTCAAGGCGTCATCAAATCGCTCAACCCGGTGACGATGACCATGCAATTGACCAACGGTTCGAGCTATCAGGTGACCACCGCGAACGCGTTCAAGCAGCTCAAGCCGGGCGAGAAGGTCAGCTTCACCTGGCACGACGCCGGCGCCACCACCGCGACCGGTATCCAGGCGCTCTGATCGATGTCAGTTTGATCCCTTTTCTTGCCGGGGGGGCGGGGCCGACAGGCCTTCGCCCCCCTTTTCATTCCCGCCTTTCGTGCGGGACCGTGGCCAAGCCCGTTCAGGACTGACGCAGCCGGGCCAGGATCCGCGCCCAGCTGCGGATCCCCTTGTGGAAGCTTTCGAGGTCGTATTTCTCGTTCGGGCTGTGGATCTGGTCGTCGTCGCGGCCGAATCCGATCAGCATGGCATCCATTCCGAGGATCGACTTGAAGTATCCCGCGATCGGGATCGAACCGCCGCAGCCGACATAGGAGGCGGCGCGATGCCATTCCTCGCCCAGTGCCGCGCGCGCCTCCTCGAAGGCCGGATCGTCGATCGCCATCTGGCCCGCCGGGCTTGCGCCGTGGTCCTTGAATTCGACCGTGCAATCGGGTGGCAGCATGGCGCGGACATGGGCGCGGAAATGCTCGCGGATCGCGAGGGGGTCCTGCTGGCCGACCAGACGGAACGAGATCTTGGCATGGGCCTCTGCCGGCAGCACCGTCTTGAACCCCGCACCGGTATAGCCGCCCCAGATGCCATTGATCTCGCAGGTCGGGCGCGACCAGATCATCTCCAGCGGTGTGCGGTCCTTTTCGCCGGCGGGTTCCGACAGGCCGACATCGCCCAGGAAGGTGGCGTGATCGAAGGCGAGGTTCTGCCACTGGGCGCGGATCGCATCGGGCAGCTCGGGCACGCCGTCGTAGAAATGGGGCACGGTGATCCGGCCCTGATCGTCGTGCAACGCGGCGATGACGCGCGCCAGCACCCGCAGTGGGTTCTGCGCCGCGCCGCCGTACATGCCCGAATGCAGGTCCTTCGAGGGGCCGCGAATGGTCAGTTCCTCGCCCAGCAGGCCACGCAGCATGGTCACGATCGCGGGGACGGTGGATTCGAACAGCCCCGTGTCGCAGATCAGCGCGAGATCCGCGCGCAGAGGCCCGGCATTCTCCTTCATGAACGGCACCAGCGAGGGCGAGCCCGATTCCTCCTCGCCCTCGAAGAACAGCGTGAGGTTGGGCGGCAGGCTGCCATGTTCGGCCTTCCACGCGCGGCAGGCCTCGATGAAGGTCATCAGCTGACCCTTGTCGTCCGAGGCGCCGCGGCCGCGGATCAGGGGGCCGCGCGGCCCGTCCTCGATCGCCGGGTCGAAGGGGTCGCGATCCCACAACGAAAGAGGATCGACCGGCTGGACATCGTAATGTCCGTAAAACAGCAGCTGCCGCTGTCCCGCGTCGGGCGAACGGGCCACCACCATCGGATGGCCCGGGGTGGAATGCTTGGCCGCGTCGAAACCCAGCGCGCGCAGGTCTTCCACCAGCCAGTCGGCGGCGCGTTCGCAATCGCCCTTGTAGGCGGGATCGGTCGAGATCGACGGGATGCGCAACAGCGCCATCAGCCGTTCCGTGGCCCGGGGCAGATCGGCGTCGATCCGCGCCAGGATGGCGTCGATGGGTTGGGCGTCGGACATGGCGAGACTCCTTCACAATTTGCGGCGGAGCCTATCAGCGCGGCAGGATCTGTCCAGATTGCATGGTTCGGCGGCAAATTGCCGTCTTGCCGTTTGCCCCCAAACGCCTGTATCAGGGGCCATCTGCCCGGACGCCCGCCGCGCCCGAGACCCCTCGGCGAGGAAGATCCCATGACCCGATACGACCAATCGCTCGACGACGCGCTTGCGCGACTGCATGCGGAAGGGCGCTATCGCACCTTCATCGACATCGAACGCCGGCAGGGCGATTTTCCCCATGCCACCTGGCGCCGGCCCGACGGCAGCACCCGCGAGATCGTGGTGTGGTGCGGCAACGACTATCTCGGCATGGGCCAACATCCGGCGGTGCTGTCGGCGATGCACACGGCGCTCGACGCCTCGGGGGCCGGATCGGGCGGGACGCGCAACATATCGGGCACGACGGTCTTTCACCGGCAGCTGGAGGCCGAGCTGGCTGATCTGCATGGCAAGGAGGCGGCGCTGGTCTTCTCCTCCGCCTATATCGCCAACGACGCCACGCTCTCGACCCTGCCGAAGCTGTTTCCCGGTCTCATCATCTATTCCGACGCGCTCAATCACGCCTCGATGATCGAGGGGATCCGGCGCAACGGCGGCGCCAAGCGGATCTTCCGGCACAACGACATCGCGCATCTGCGCGAACTGCTCGAGGCCGACGACCCGGCGGCGCCGAAGCTGATCGCCTTTGAGTCGATCTACTCGATGGATGGCGATTTCGGCCCGATCGGGGCGATCTGCGACCTTGCCCGCGAATTCGGCGCGCTGACCTACCTCGACGAGGTGCATGCGGTCGGCATGTACGGCCCGCGCGGCGGCGGCGTGGCGGAGCGCGACGGGCTGACGGGGCGGATCGACATCATCAACGGCACGCTGGGCAAGGCCATCGGCGTCTTCGGCGGCTATATCGCGGCCTCGGCACGGATGGTGGACGCGGTGCGCTCCTACGCCTCGGGGTTCATCTTCACGACCTCGCTGCCGCCGGCGGTGGCGGCGGGTGCGGCGGCCTCGGTGCGGCATCTCAAGACCGATGCCGCGCTGCGCGAACGCCATCAGTCGCAGGCGCGGATACTCAAGATGCGGCTGCGCGGGCTGGGCCTGCCGATCATCGATCACGGCAGCCATATCGTGCCGGTCCATGTGGGCGATCCGGTCCATTGCCGCCGGTTGTCGGAGATGCTGCTTGATCAGCACGGGATCTACGCCCAGCCGATCAACTTCCCGACCGTGCCGCGCGGCACCGAGCGGCTGCGCTTCACGCCCTCGCCGGTGCATGATGCGCAGATGCTCGAGGCGCTGGTGCGCGCGATGGATCAGCTGTGGGCCCGCTGTGCGCTGAACCGCCAGCAGGAACGCAGCGCCTGACCGGATCAGCGGATGCACATTCACGCCCTTTGTGATAGCTTCTGACGCATGGCGGCGGGGGTGAGTCGGAGCAGGCTCGCGGGGCCCGGTCGCCGACCAATGGGACAGGCATGAGGCAGTGTGAATGATCGGGCGAAGGGGACGGCCTTCGGCGGTGGAAGAGGCGAAGCCGAAAGGATTCGACGACTTCGAACTTCGTCTTGGCGACGTGATGCGCGGCGAGCGGGCGACGCTGGCCAAGTCGCTGCTAGATGTCCAGCGGGAACTGAAGATCAAGGCGACCTATATCGCGGCGATCGAGAACTGCGATGTCAGCGCCTTCGAGACCCCCGGCTTCATCGCGGGTTACGTGCGCTCCTATGCGCGCTACCTGGGGATGGACCCGGAATGGGCCTATGCGCGCTTCTGCGACGAGGCGCAATTCTCCGCCGAGCAGAGCTTCATGCCGGTGCCGGGCCAGAACGTGCGCCCGGCGGCCGCGGTCAAGCGGCCCGGGCCGGCGCGCCCGGTCCGGCCGGCTGCGGCCGGCGGTGCGCCCGAGGCCGGCGATCCGATCGCCAACCCGCGGATCCGTTTCGTGCCGCACATGCCGGGCGCCTTCAGCGGCTTCCAGTTCCAGCCCAGCGCGATCGGTTCGCTGGCGGTTCTGATCGCGCTGATCGCCGGCGTCGGCTACGGCGGCTGGCGCGTGCTGCAGGAGGTGCAGAAGGTTCAGGTCGCCCCGGTCGATCAGGCACCGGCGGTGATCGCCAGCCTCGATCCGCTGGCCGGCGTCGCCCAGCTGCCGCCCAAGGCCGACAATTCCGCCGCGCTGAAGGTGCCCGGGGCGCAGAATGCCGGCGGGCTCTACCGGCCCAAGGCGCTCGACGTGCCGGTGATGGTGCCGCGCGATGGCCCGATCGCGGCGATCAACCCCGATGCGCCGGTACCCAGCGACCTGCAGATCGCCGATGGCGCGCTGCCGGCATCGGGACCCGGATCGGCGCCCGCGCCGATTGCAGGGGCGGATGCCGCAGCTTCCGCCGCAGCGGGGGGCGATGCGGCCGTGGCCGCGGCCATCGCCTCGGCTTCCGGGGTGAACGGGGCCGACAATTCGCCCAAGGTGGTGGCGGCCGCCGCGCCGGGGGTGCAGATCTTTGCCGTCCGCCCGGCCTGGGTGCGGGTGACCGGCGCCGACGGCACCGTCCTGTTCGAGAAGATCCTCAATGCCGGCGAACGCTACAGCGTGCCCCAGGCCGAACAGCCCGCCCGGTTGCGCGCCGGCAATTCCGGCTCGGTCTATTTCGAGATCGGCGGCCAGACCTATGGGCCGGCCTCGACCAGCACGCAGGTGGTGAGCAAGCTTGCCCTGACGTCGGACAATCTGCGCGCCTCCTTTGCGGTGGCCGATGTCAAGCGCGACCCGGCACTGGCCCATTTCGCCATCGCCTCGGCCGCCGCGGTGCCGACATCGAAGGCGGCGGTCATCAACGCCGCTTCGGCGCCGGGCAAGTAACCCCTCGCCGAAGCGCGTGCAATCGCCCGGCCCGCCTTGGCGGGCCTGCTGCCCGGGCCGTTGATGTGACGGGATGACGGGCGCGGCAGGATGGCGAGGCGCCCGCCCAGTTGCGCGGTCCGGGTGCGCGGGGCGAGAGGGGCGCGCGGGACCTGAGGGACGTGACGGTCTTGCCGGCTACCGGCGGTTCCCGCCGCGACCGTTTCATATCCCGGCGGTTTCGTGCCGCGACGATTTCGTATCGGGCGGCTTCGCGTGACGACGGCTTCATGTCCATGGCGTCGAGGGGCAGGCGCGATCACATTGCCGGCGCGTTGCCGGCAGGGCGTTGCCCCGGCGGCCGGTCTGGCCTATGTCAGGCGCGACCATCCGCTTTTCCAGACGGCTTCGCGAGAGCGCCATGACGCACAACCCCATCCGCCCCTGGCGCAGCATCGAGCGCCGCAAGTCACGCCAGATCATGGTGGGCAAGGTCGCCGTTGGCGGCGACGCGCCGATCTCGGTCCAGACGATGACCAACACCGACACTGCCGATGTCCGCGCCACGATCGCCCAGATCCTGCGCTGCGCCGAGGCCGGCGCCGATATCGTGCGCGTCTCGACCCCCGACGAGGCGGCGACGCGGGCGCTGCGCGAGATCACCCGGGAAAGCCCGGTGCCGATCGTGGCCGACATCCACTTCCATTACAAACGCGCGATCGAGGCGGCCGAGGCCGGTGCTGCCTGCCTGCGCATCAACCCGGGCAATATCGGCGAGGAGAAGCGCGTGCGCGAGGTGATCCGTGCCGCGCGCGACAACGGCTGTTCGATCCGCATCGGGGTGAACGCGGGAAGTCTGGAAAAGGACCTGCTCGAGAAATATGGCGAACCCTGTCCCGAGGCCATGGTGGAAAGCGGGCTCGACCATATCAAGATCCTCCAGGACAATGATTTCCACGAATTCAAGATCTCGGTGAAGGCCTCCGATGTCTTCCTTGCGGCCGCCGCCTATCAGCAACTGGCCGATGCCACGGACGCGCCGATCCATCTGGGCATCACCGAAGCTGGCGGGATGCTGTCGGGCACGGTGAAATCGGCGATCGGGCTCGGCAATCTGTTGTGGATGGGGATCGGCGACACGATCCGCGTCTCGCTTTCGGCCGATCCGGTCGAAGAGGTGAGGGTCGGTTTCGAGATCCTGAAATCGCTGGGCCTGCGCCACCGGGGCGTCACCATCATCTCCTGTCCTTCCTGCGCGCGGCAGGGCTTCGACGTGATCCAGACCGTCTCGCGGCTGGAGGAACGGCTTGCCCATGTCACCGCATCGATGTCGCTGTCGATCATCGGCTGTGTCGTCAACGGCCCCGGCGAGGCGCTGATGACCGATGTCGGCTTCACCGGCGGCGGCGCGGGGGCGGGCATGGTCTATCTGGCCGGCAGGCAAAGTCACAAGATGACCAATGACGAGATGATCGACCATATCGTCGGACTGGTCGAGAAACGCGCAGCCGAGATCGAAGCCGAAGCGGCGGCCGAAGCCGAAGCAGCCGAGGCCGCCGGGACCGCCTGAGCGCGCGCCCAGAGCCCGGCGCGGGGTTGCGCGCGCAGGCCCGCACCCGTGCTTCGCGCAGGACCGTCGCAAAGACCAGGTCGGCGCGCATGATTCGTGCGCGATTCCAAGCCTGCGCGCGGCGTTCTTGCGCAGGTATCGGCCGATACGCCGACTTCCGCGCAATGCACCTCCCTCCTTCTTGCGGCTTTCTGCCGAGCTTTTCGCCGGGCTTTGAAGCATTCCCAAATCGCTCCCATGTCGTATCACACGTCTCAAAGCGAAAAGGAGAGACTCCAATGCCCATGAAGACGCTTGCAGTTCTGTCGGCCTCGGCCATGCTTCTTT
>JASBUM010000304.1 GCA_030147905.1 Acidimangrovimonas sp. | reverse complement strand
TCGGTCGCCGGCGGATAGGGCGGACGCGGTCCGCTGAACAGCGCCGCGTCGATATGGAGCCGGCCGCTGTAGAGGTCGCTCCAGCCTTCGCTGACCGCGGGCGGCGGGGCCTCGATCCGGGCGAAGCGGAAGGGGAGCGTGCCCGTGCCCGGCGCCGGGTTGACCCGGGCGGCGGCTTCGCGAGCCGCCGGCGCAGCGGGCGCCTGCGCGAGACCGGGCGCGACTGCGGCCACCGCCTCGGCCGGGCGCTGGTCGCGGCCCTGGCCATAGATCCACGACACCATTGTCAGCCCGGTCGACCGCGGATTGCCGAACATGCGGTCGAAATCGCGCGCGAATGCGCCGGCGGCGATCACGATCACGCCGGCGGCGATCAGCCTCGGCAGACCGTGCCGGCTATCGCGCGCGCCGCGCACCGGTTCGGACGCCATGATATGGCCGCGGAGGCGCTGTTCGCGAATGCGGCTCAGGCGTGCTTCGAACTCGACGGATTCGGACGATCGCATGAGAATTCCGGACACTGGTGCGGGGTGGAATGGGAATATAGCGAAAATTGGGTCAATTTTATGTCCAGATTGAAGTGGTCCGGATTGAAGTGGCCGCACGCGGTAGGGCGCGCCGGGCCATATCCGTTTCGAGTGAATGCCCGGCTCCGAGTGCATGCCCGGCCCGCGTGCCCGCGGGTGATCGGCTGCCGCCCCGTGATCGGCTGCGGTACCGTGATCGGCACGGATATGCGAACCCGCCGCGGGGCGCGGACCCGCGGCGGGCATCTTCGGTGTGTCGCTGGCGCGTCTTCCGGCCGGCCCCGTGCGTCCGCCTTCAGGACATCGTCCTTCGGGCGCGGTGGCGGCGACCGGCGCGCGGCGGACCTTCGTCGATGGGTCAGATATGCGTGCTGACGTAGGAGGCGAAGCTGTTGATCATCGCCTGGTAATAGGCGCCGTTGCTGGGGCTGATGACAGTGCTGCCGGCGAGCGCGGCCTCGGTGTCGGTTGCCTTGACCTTCAGGTCATAGGCCTTGTTGGCCTTCTCGGGGACCAGCTTGCCCTTGCCGCTGCCTTCCTGCGCCGGGGTCTGCTGGATCAGCACCACGGCCGACAGCGTGCGCGGCTCGCCGGTGCCGGGACCGCCCTCGAAATGCGCCTTCGAGACACGCACCTTCAGGGCCATGCCCTTGGGCGACATCTGCTGTTGCAGGCGCTTGGTGATCGCGGCCTGAAGATCGGCGCCAAGCCGGCTTTGATCCTTGAGCGTGTCCTTGGCGGCCGGGACGGCCGGGTCGTGCTTGACGCTGACGGCCTGGATGGTGGTCGCGGGCGCGGCGTAAAGCGCGGCCGGGGCGGCCAGGGCTGCGGTCAGAACGGCGAATGCGAAATGTTTCCGAAACATGTAAGTCACTCCTTTCGCTCTCGCGCCAGTGCGGGCGCTGCATGATTTCAGCTTGGCATTGCCCGCCAATCCGCAAGAGGCGCGAGCGCAACACCGTGCGCGGCATCGCGGCACTGGCCGGGTTTGGCTGATCCGCGCCCGGCAATCCGGCAGCGATCTGCCGAAATCGGCGCTGACGTGAAGGTGATCGCGCGCCAGCACGCGCCCGGCGGCGGGAACGAGCCTCTTTTCTTCCGGCCACATCCCGCCTATACGCTCGGCCTGACCGCGAAGGAGCCCCGCATGCAAGGCAGCGCCAATCTCAACCTCATGATCACGGCCGCACGCAAGGCGGGCCGCAGCCTGGTCAAGGATTTCCGCGAGGTCGAGAACCTGCAGGTCGCCGCCAAGAGCGCGGGCGATTTCGTCAGCCGCGCCGACATCGCCGCCGAGAAGATCATCCGCGACGAGCTGATGGCCGGCCGGCCGAGCTATGGATGGCTCGGCGAGGAAAGCGAGCCGGTCGAAGGCAAGGATCCGACCCGACGCTGGATCGTCGATCCCCTGGACGGAACCACCAACTTCCTGCATGGCCTGCCGCACTGGGCGGTATCGATCGCGCTGGAGCACAAGGGCGAAATCGTCTCGGCGGTGGTCTTCGATGCCGCCAAGGACGAAATCTACTGGGCCGAGAAGGGTGCCGGCGCCTGGATGAACGACATGCGCCTGCGTGTATCGGGCCGCGGGCAAATGATCGAATGCATCTTCGCCACCGGCGTGCCCTTCGCCAACCGCAACGGGCTGAGCACCAGCCTGCAGGATCTGGCCCGGCTGATGCCGA
>JASBUM010000303.1 GCA_030147905.1 Acidimangrovimonas sp. | reverse complement strand
TCGGTCGCCGGCGGATAGGGCGGACGCGGTCCGCTGAACAGCGCCGCGTCGATATGGAGCCGGCCGCTGTAGAGGTCGCTCCAGCCTTCGCTGACCGCGGGCGGCGGGGCCTCGATCCGGGCGAAGCGGAAGGGGAGCGTGTCCGTGCCCGGCATCGGCTTGACCCGGGCGGCCGGGGCGGCGGCTTCGCGAGCCGCCGGCGCAGCGGGCGCCTGCGCGAGACCTGGCGCGACTGCGGCCACCGCCTCGGCCGGGCGCTGGTCGCGGCCCTGGCCATAGATCCACGACACCATTGTCAGCCCGGTCGACCGCGGATTGCCGAGCGTGCGGTCGAAATCGCGCGCGAATGCGCCGGCGGCGATCACGATCACGCCGGCGGCGATCAGCCTTGGCAGACCGTGCCGGCTCTCGCGCGCGCCGCGCACCGGTTCGGACGCCATGATATGGCCGCGGATGCGCTGTTCGCGAATGCGGCTCAGGCGTGCTTCGAACTCGATGGATTCGGACGATCGCATGAAAATTCCGGACACTGGCGCGGGGTGGAATGGAAATATAGCGAAAATTGGGTCAATTTTATGTCCAGATTGAAGTGGTCCGGATCGAACTGGCCGCGCGTGGCACGGCGCGCCGGGCCATATCCGTTTCGAGTGAATGCCCGGCTTCGAGTGAATGTCCGGCCCGCGCGCCCGCGGGTGATCGGCTGCCGCCCCGTGATCGGTTGCCGCCCCGTGATCGGCTGCGGCACCGTGATCGGCGCGGACATGCGAACCCGCCGCGGGGCGCGGACCCGCGGCGGGTATCTTCGGTGTGTCGCCGGCGCGTCTTCCGTCTGGCCCCGTGCGTCCGCCTTCAGGACATCGTCCTTCGGGCGCGGTGGCGGCGACCGGCGCGCCGGACCTTCGTCGACGGGTCAGATATGCGTGCTGACGTAGGAGGCGAAGCTGTTGATCATCGCCTGGTAATAGGCGCCGTTGCTGGGGCTGATGACGGTACTGCCGGCAAGCGCGGCCTCGCTGTCGGTTGCCTTGACCTTCAGGTCATAGGCCTTGTTGGCCTTCTCGGGCACCAGCTTGCCCTTGCCGCTGCCTTCCTGCGCCGGGGACTGCTGGATCAGCACCACGGCCGACAGCGTGCGCGGCTCGCCGGTGCCGGGACCGCCCTCGAAATGCGCTTTCGAGACGCGCACCTTCAGGGTCATGCCCTTGGACGACATCTGCTGTTGCAGCCGCTGGGTGATCGCGGCCTGGAGATCGGCGCCAAGCTGGCTTTGATCCCCGAGCGTGTCCTTGGCGGCCGGGACGGCCGGGTCGTGCTTGACCGTGACGGCCTGAATGGTGGTCGCGGGCGCGGCGTAAAGCGCGGCCGGGGCGGCCAGGGCTGCGGTCAGAACGGCGAATGCGAAATGTTTGCGAAACATGTAAGTCACTCCTTTCGCTATCGCGCCAGTGCGGGCGCTGCATGATTTCAGCTTGGCATCGCCCGCCGATCCGCAAGGGGCGCGAGCGCAACACCGTGCACGGCATCGCGGCACTGGCCGGGTTTGGCTGATCCGCGCCCGCCAATCCGGCAGCGATCTGCCGAAATCGGGGCTGACGCGAAGGTGATCGCGTGTTGGCACGCGCCCGGCGGCGGGAACGAGCCCCTTTTCTTCCGGCCACATCCCGCCTATACGCTCGGCCTGACCGCGAAGGAGCCCCCCGCATGCAAGGCAGCGCCAATCTCAACCTCATGATCAAGACCGCGCGCAAGGCGGGCCGCAGTCTGGTCAAGGATTTCCGCGAGGTCGAGAACCTGCAGGTCGCAGCCAAGAGCGCGGGCGACTTCGTCAGTCGTGCCGATATCGCAGCGGAGAAGATCATCCGCGACGAGCTGATGGCCGGCCGGCCAAGCTATGGCTGGCTCGGTGAGGAAAGCGAGCCGGTCGAAGGCAAGGACCCGACCCGACGCTGGATCGTCGATCCGCTCGACGGGAGCACGAATTTCCTGCACGGGCTGCCGCATTGGGCGGTGTCGATCGCGCTTGAGCACAAGGGCGAAATCGTCTCGGCGGTGGTCTTCGATGCCGCCAAGGATGAAATCTACTGGGCCGAGAAGGGCGCCGGCGCGTGGATGAACGACATGCGCCTGCGTGTGTCCGGTCGCAGCCAGATGATCGAATGCATCTTCGCCACCGGCGTGCCCTTCGCCAACCGCAACGGGCTGAGCACCAGCCTGCAGGATCTGGCCCGGCTGATGCCGACCTGCGCCGGGGTGCGGCGCTGGGGTTCGGCCTCGCTCGATCTGGCCTATGTCGCGGCCGGCCGTTTCGACGGCTTCTGGGAACGGGGCCTGAACCCGTGGGACATGGCGGCGGGGCTCTTGCTTGTGCGCGAGGCAGGCGGTCTGGTCGAGCCCATCCGCGAGGGGCGCGGC
>JASBUM010000297.1 GCA_030147905.1 Acidimangrovimonas sp. | reverse complement strand
TGGGGTCAAGGTCGACGGGGCGGGTCGCTGGAAGCTGACGCTGCCGGATCTGCCGGCGGGTCTCTACAAGCTGCGCGCCGACCAGATCGATGCGGCGGGCAAGGTGACGGCACGGTTCGAGACCCCGTTCAAGCGCGAGGCTCCGGCTCAGCTTGCACAGGCGGGGCAGGGCGCCGGAGACGCGCGCGTGGGCATCCGGGCGGCGATCGTCACCGTGCAGCCGGGCTATACGCTGTGGGGGATCGCGCGGGCGAATTACGGCCACGGCATCCTTTATGTGAAGGTCTTCCAGGCCAATCGCGACCAGATCCGCGACCCCAACCTGATCTATCCCGGGCAGGTCTTCTCGGTTCCGGCGGGGAACTAGCCCATCCGTCGGAACCGGCGCTCGGCCGGGGTGCCGGTCTTCGGGTTCCGGCGCCCTGCTGTCCGCCGGGCAGCGGGTTTGCACAGGCCTCGTGCGCGCAGGCTCTGGCCAAATCCGGCGGCACGCCCTAGGTAGAGCGGCGAACCAAGGAGCCAGACGAATGAGTAAACAGGCGGCTGTCCAGACGCCTCCGCGGCGCATGCGCAACGCAAACCTGCGGACGATCCGCAAGGTCCTGCCTTATCTTTGGCCGCGCGACGAGGCCTGGGTGAAACGGCGAGTCATGGCCTCCATGGTCATGCTGGTGCTGGCGCAGGTCTTTTCGCTGGTCACGCCGATGATCTATAAGGCGGCGGTCGACGATCTGGCGGGCAAGGGCCATTCGGCGGCCTGGGCGATGACGCTGGGGGCGCTGGGCATTACGGTGGCCTATGGGGTCGCGCGGCTGGGGAACGTCGCCTTCGGCGAGGCGCGCGATGCGATCTTCGTGCGCGTCGGGCAGCGCGCCTTGCGGCAGATGGCGATCGAGACCTTCAGCCACATCCACCGGCTTTCCTTGCGCTATCATATCACCCGCAAGACCTGGGGCCTGAGCCGCGTGATCGAGCGCGGCGTCAAGGGCATCGACTTCCTGCTGCGCTTCACGCTGTTCTCGGTGGGGCCGCTGACGCTGCAATTGCTGATCGTTCTGGTGGTCTTCGCCTATCTCTTCAACATCTGGTATTCGCTGGTTCTTCTGGTGACCATCACCGCCTATGTCCTGTTCACCTTCCGGGTGACGGAATGGCGGGTGAAGATCCGCCGGCAGATGAACGACCAGGACACGGACGCCAACCAGAAGGCCATCGACAGCCTGCTGAACTTCGAGACGGTGAAGTATTTCGGCGCCGAGGCCCGCGAGATCGCTCGCTATGACGGGGCGATGGCCGGCTATGAGACGGCGGCGGTGCGCACCGGCCAGTCGCTGAGCTTTCTCAACTTCGGCCAGGCGATGCTGATTAATTCCGGGCTGGTTCTGGTGATGGCGATGGCGGCGATGGGCGTGCAGTCGGGGCATCTGACGGTGGGCGATTTCGTCATGGTCAATGCCTACATGATCCAGATCACCATGCCGCTCGGCTTTCTCGGCACCGTCTATCGCGAGATCCGTCAGTCGCTGATCGACATGGGCGACATGTTCGATCTGCTCGAGCAGCCCGCCGAGGTAACCGACAGGCCTGACGCCGCGCCGCTGCAGGTGACCGGCGGGGCGATCCATTTCGACCGGGTCGAATTCGGCTATGAGCCCGCCCGCCCGATCCTGAAGGGCGTCACGCTGCGGGTCGAGCCGGGCCAGACGGTGGCGATCGTCGGTCCCTCGGGTTCGGGAAAGTCCACCATCGGCCGGCTCCTGTTCCGGTTCTACGACGTGACCGGCGGCGCGATCCGGATCGACGGGCAGGATCTGCGCGACGTCACCCAGGACAGCCTGCACGCCCGGATCGGGGTGGTGCCGCAGGATACGGTGCTGTTCAACGACACGATCCTTTACAACATCGCCTATGGCCGTCCCGGTGCCAGCCCCGCCGAGATCGAGGGGGCGGCGAAGGCTGCCCGCATCCACGATTTCATCATGTCGCTGCCCGATGGCTACCAGACCCATGTGGGCGAGCGCGGCTTGAAGCTGTCGGGGGGCGAGAAGCAGCGGGTGGGCATCGCCCGCACGCTTTTGAAGAATCCGCCGATCCTGCTTCTGGACGAGGCGACCTCGGCGCTCGATACCCAGACCGAGCGCGACATTCAGGAAAGCCTGCGTGAGATGGCCGAGGGGCGCAGCGTGATCACCATCGCGCACCGGCTCTCGACGATCGCCGATTCGGACCGGATCGTGGTGCTGGAGGCGGGCGAAGTGGTCGAGGACGGCACGCATGAGTCGCTGCTGGCCCGGGGCGGTCGCTATGCGGCGATGTGGAACCGCCAATCGGCCGAGGAGGAGGCCGTGGCGCCCGATGCGGACGCCGACCCCGAGACTGTCGCCTGAGGCCCTGCCGGCGCGTCCGAGGCGGGGGCGCCGCCCCCGCACCCCCGCGGTATTTGAACCCGAATGAGGAGGGGGCCGCGGGCTTGGCGGATGAAGGCATGTGGCGGCATGTGGCCGTAGCCGCGACGGCGGACAGGCGCGCGGCATTGCCGTGCGGCCGGCCGCCTGCGGCGCGGGATCAGAAGGCGTCTTCGCCCGGTCCCTGCCAGTTGCGCGCCAGATTGCCGAACCGGGTGAAGCGGCCCTCGAAGCTCAGCTCGACGGTGCCGATCGGGCCGTGGCGCTGCTTGCCGATGATGACCTCGGCCTTGCCGTGGACGCGGGCCATGGTCTCCTGCCATTTGGCCATCGCCTCGAGGTTGTCCTCGCCCGGCTTCTCCCGCTCCTTGTAGTATTCGTCACGGTAGACGAACATCACCACATCCGCGTCCTGCTCGATCGAGCCCGATTCGCGCAGATCCGACAATTGCGGGCGCTTGTCTTCGCGGCTTTCGACCTGACGCGAAAGCTGCGAGAGCGCGACCACCGGGATGTCGAGTTCCTTGGCGATGGCCTTCAGGCCCTGGGTGATCTCCGAGACCTCGTTGACCCGGTTCTCCTTGGCCGAGGCCGCGCGCAGAAGCTGCAGATAGTCGATGATCAGCACGTCGAGCCCATGGGTGCGCTTGAGCCGACGCGCCCGCGCCGCCACCGCCGAGATCGGCAGGGCCGGCGTGTCGTCGATATAGAGCGGGCAATTCTCCAGCGCCTTCGCCGCCTCGACGAAGCGGCGGAACTCGGCCTCGGTCATGTCGCCGCGGCGGATCTGCTCGGACGGCACCTCGGCCGCTTCCGACAGGATCCGCGCCGCCAGCTGTTCGGCCGACATCTCGAGGCTGAAGAAACCCACGACGCCGCCGTCCACGGCGCCTTCGCGCCCGTCCGCCGTCAGCCCGCGCTTGTAGGACCGGGCGATGTTGAAGGCGATGTTGGTGGCGAGCGAGGTCTTCCCCATCGAGGGACGTCCGGCGAGGATCAGCAGGTCCGACGGGTGCAGGCCGCCCAGCTTCTTGTCGAGGTCGATCAGCCCGGTGGAAATGCCGGCAAGACCGCCGTCGCGCTTGTAGGCGGCATTGGCGACGTTGACCGCATCCGTCACTGCCTTGAGGAAGGACTGGAAGCCGCGTTCCGCCATCCCCTGCTCGCCCAGCTTGTAGAGACGCTGCTCGGCCTCGACGATCTGATCCTTGGGCTCGGAGCTGACCTCGATCCGGGCGGCCTTGGCGGCGATGTCGCGTCCCAGCCCGATCAGTTCGCGCCGTACCGCAAGGTCGTAGATCATCTGGGCGTAGTCGCGCGCCGCCGAGGCCGCGATCGCCGCGCCCGCGAGCCGCGCGAGATAGGCCGCACCGCCCAGCTCCTTCAGGCCCGCGTCCTCTTCGAGAAAGGCCTTGATCGTGACCGGCGAGGCCAGCGCGTTCTTCTGGATGCGGGCTGCGGCCACTTCGAAGATGCGCTGATGGACGGGTTCGTAGAAATGCTGCGCGCCGACGAGCGAGGCGATGCGGTCGAAGATCTCGTTGTTGGTGAGAATGGCGCCCAGAAGCTGCTGTTCGGCCTCGATCGAATGGGGTGCGGCTTCGGTCTCGGTCTCGGGCGGGTTCGGACGGAGCGGGGCGATCTCGTTCATGACATGCCTTCGGTCGGGTGGGTCCTGTTTATGCAATCCCCGGCGGCGCGGAAAGCGGGATATGACGGGGGACGATTTTCCCCGATGCCTGTGGATTGCCTGTGCATGACTCGGCGGATGGCGGCGATACTACCATATGTTGTGCCGGATATTAACCGTGCCGCGAATTGAAGGGAGCGGGTCCCGGGTAGAGCCGATACAATCCACATTCCGTCCACAACACTTTCCCGCGCTTCTCCACAGGAAAGGCGGACCGATCGCAGGGCCGAGCCGTCGCGCGCGCGGCGTGCCGGTTCAGCTCTTCCGCGCCTCCTGCCAGGCGCGCGGGGCTTTCAGGAAGGCTTCGACCTCGGTCAGGGTGGCCTCGTCGAAGGCGCCGCTTGCCCGGGCCTCGGCCAGGACATCCCACCAGGTGCACAGGTGATGCAGGCGGATGCCGTGATCGGCCAGCCGCGCCTCGGTCTCGGGGAAGATGCCGTAATAGAAGATCACCGCCGTGTGGCCGCAGGTGGCGCCGGTTTCGCGGATCGCATCGACGAAGCTGAGCTTCGAGCCGCCGTCGGTGGTCAGATCCTCGACCAGCAGGACGCGCTCGCCTTCGCTCATCGCGCCTTCGATCCGGGCGTTGCGGCCGTAACCTTTCGGTTTCTTTCGCACATAGGTCATCGGCAGGCCCAGCCGTTCGGCAATCAGCGCGGCAAAGGGGATGCCCGCGGTCTCGCCGCCGGCGATATTGTCGAAGGCCTCGAAGCCCGCGTCGCGCAGCACGGTGCAGGCGAGGAAATCCATCAGCGTGGCGCGGATGCGCGGAAAGGAGATCAGCTTGCGACAATCGATATAGGTCGGCGACGGCAGGCCCGAGGCAAGGGTGAAGGGCGTCTCGGCGTTGAAATGGACGGC
>JASBUM010000290.1 GCA_030147905.1 Acidimangrovimonas sp. | reverse complement strand
GGCCGGATCGGCCATGCGCGGAACCCTCCCCCATGACGGACGTTGTCGAACCGGCCCCGATGAGGGTCGTGATGCGGGGCTACGCATGCCCAGAGCTGAAAGTTGAGGATGGAGAACGTGATGAAGAAGATTCTAGCCACAACCGCGCTGATTTCGCTGATGGCGGGCAGCACCTTCGCCGCAACGAATACGGGCAATTCCGCGAACACCGGCACGAATGTCGAGATCTTCTATCAGGTCAAGACCAATCAGTCGGGCATGTCGGCGCAGGAATTCCTTGCCAGCAAGCTGATCGGCAGCAACGTCTACACGCCGAAGCAGAACCAGAATCAGCAAGGCAATAACCAGAACCAGCAACAGAACCAGAAACAGGGCCAGAACCTGAAACCGCCGGCCCCCAGCAACACCGGTGGCGCCAATGCCAATGCCAATGCCAACGCGAATGCGGCGGCCAACGGCGCGGGTAACGGCACCGCCAACTCGGGCGCGAGCACGGCCGGCCAGCAGAACGCCAATGCCAATGCCAATGCCAAGGCCAACGACCCGACGGCCAACTGGGATGACATCGGCACGATCAGCAATGTCATCATGGGCCAGGACGGCAAGGCGGTGGCGGTCCTCGTCGATGTGGGCGGCTTCCTCGGGATCGGCAGCCACACTGTCGCGCTGGACTGGAACGCGCTGAAGTTCGTCCCCGAGACCAAGACGCGCAATCCGCATGACTTCTATGTCACCGTCATGGCCACCAAGACCGAGCTGAAGAAGGCGCCGGCCTTCGATCAGGCCGCGTGGGAAGGTCAGGCCAAGGGCCAGAACGCCAACAACCAGCAGCAGGGCAATGCCAATGCCACTGCCAACGGCAATGCCGCCGGCACGCAGACGGCCGTGGTGACACAAAACCAGCCGGCCAACCAGAACCAGCAGGCCAAACAGAACCAGCAGGCCAACCAGAACCAGCAGGCTGCGGGCAACAACGGCCAGCGCCAGATCAACCTCAAGGGCTACACGCGCGTCCAGACGACCGACCTGACCGCGAGCGAACTTGAAGGTGCGCCGGTCTATGATGCCAACAACAAGGAGATCGGCAGCGTGTCCAAGCTGATCATCGCGCCCGACAAGAAGACCATCAAGGAAGCGGTCATCGACGTCGGCGGCTGGCTGGGCATCGGCGCCAAGCCGGTGGCGGTCCCGATGAACGAACTGCAGATCCTGTCGAAGGGCAAGAACACCAAGGATCTGCGCGTCTATCTGACCCAGACCAAGGCGCAGCTCAAGCAGATGCCGACCTACAAGTCCAAGTGATCTTCCGATCGCTGCATGATCGTCCGGCCGGGTCCTGCGCCCGGCCGGTCTTTTGCGTGCCGGCACCGGCGACGTCTCGCGGGCCGGATCCGGGCGCTGTCGCCCCCGCACCGATCGCGAAAGCACCCGCACCGATCGCCGGGCGTCACGGCACCGTCACCGCGGCATCCGCGTCGCGAGCATCCAGCATGCGGGCCGCCAGGTTCGAGGCCGCAATCATCACCGTCGCCGCAGCCAGCATCAGCGCGAGCCCGCCAAATTGATAGCTCAGCCCCGAAAGCAGCGTGCCCAGAAGCCGCCCGGCCGCATTCGCCATGTAATAGAACCCTACATCCATCGTCACCCGCTCGGCCCGGGTGAAGGCGAGGATCAGATAGGAATGAAGGGCCGAATTGATTGCGAAGATGGCCCCGAAGACCAGCAGGCCGACGACCAGAACCACGGTCAGCCAGGGCCGCGGCGCCGGCGCCATCAGGGCCGCGAGCGTCAGCGCCGCAGGCACCAGCGCCAGCGCCAGCGACCAGCGCCGCGCAGCGCCGATCAGGGCCGCCCGCCCGCGCAGCCTCGCGCGCAAGATCCATGGCGCCGCCGCCTGAACCGCGCCGTAAAGGATCACCCAGCCGGCCATGAGGCCCCCGACGGTGAAGAAGGCCGCGCGATTGCCCGCGGGCGTGCCGTCCGACAGCACCGCATAGAAATAGATCGGCACACCGACGACGAACCACACGTCGCGCGCACCGAACAGGAACATCCTCGCCACCGACAGCCGGTTGACATTGGCCGAACGGGACCGGATCTCGGCCAGGCGCGTCCCGGCCCGTCCGCCCGGCAGCCCGGCCGGCATCTTCACAGCGACCGCCGCGAGGATCAGCGCCAGCACCCCCGCCATGGCGAGCACGGCCGCATCGAAGCCCAGCGTCCCCAACAGCACCGCGCCGAGCAGAAAGCCCGCCCCCTTGATCGCGTTCTTGGATCCCGTCAGCACCGCGACCCAGCGAAACAACCCACCGTCGCCCGCCGGGGCCAGAAGCTTCACCGCCGATTTCGATGCCGTCTTCGTCAGATCCTTGGCGATCCCGCTCAGCCCCTGCACACCCATGACGAACGCCACCGAAAACCCCGCCTGCCATGCGGGATCCAGCCGCGACAGCGCCGTCAGCGCCACCACCTGAAGCGCCAGCCCCGCATAGAGCGTGGCGGCAAGCCCGAAGCGCGCCGCGATCCAGCCTGCCGAAAGGTTGGTGACCATGCCGGCGATCTCGTAGGGGATGAACAGATAGGCCAGCTGAAGCGGGGTGAAGCCCAGCCGGTCGAAATGCAGCAGCACCAGCATCCGCAACGCCCCGTCGCCCAGCATGAAGGCCCAGTAGGCCGCAGTCACCGCGATGAAGGCGCCAAGCCCCGCCCGGCCGCCACCGCCCGCCACGCCGTCGACCTTCGAGGCCCCGCCGCTCGCGCCCCCACCCGTCACGCCCCCACCCGTCACACCCTCGCCGCCGGTCATGCCCGGGCCTCCCGCGCCTTTCCCTTCCCGGTCTCGGCGCCCCTGCCCGCCCCGCCCCTGCCCGCCCCGTCCCTGCCCGCCCCGCCCCGGGCCGTCACCCGCCGTGCCGTCCGCGTCCGGCCCGCATCCGCCATATCCCTGCGTGCACTGCCCGGGCCCGCCGCGCCGGTCATGTTGCAGCCCCCGCCATCTGCGCCACCTCCGCCAGTCGCTGGGCATAGCCCGCCTCGTTGTCGTACCAGGCATAGATCTTCACCTGGGTGCCATCGACCACCATGGTCGAAGGCGCGTCGATGATGGCCGAGCGCGTGTCATTGACGAAATCGGCCGAAACCAGCGGCCGCTCCTCATAGCCGAGGATACCCCGAAGCGGCCCCTCCGCGGCGGCGGCGAACAGGGCGTTGACCGCCTCGCGGCTGGTCGGACGCTCGACCTCGAAGACGCAATCGGTCAGCGAGGCATTGAGCAGCGGCACCCGCACCGCGTGACCGTCGAGCCGGCCGGCAAGCTCGGGGTAGATCATCGCGATCGCCGTGGCGCTGCCTGTGGTGGTGGGGATCAGGGAATTCAGCGCCGAGCGCGCCCGCCTCAGGTCACGCGCCGGACGGTCGACGATGGACTGGGTGTTGGTCGCGTCGTGGATCGTGGTGATCGCGCCGTGCCGGATGCCCAGCGCCTCGTGGATGACCTTGACCACGGGCGCAAGACAATTGGTGGTGCAGGAGGCCGCGGTCACGATGCGATGGCGGCCGGGGTCGAAGGCGTGGTCGTTGACGCCGCGGACGATATTGGCCGCCTCCGGCGCCTTCACCGGCGCGGAGACCACGACGCGCCCCGCGCCCCCCTCGAAATAGGGCGCCAGCTGCTCCGGCGTCCGATGCGCGCCGGTGCAATCGATGACCACATCGACATCGCGCAACGGCAGCGCCCGCAAATCGGCGACGCCCGGAAAGGGCAGCCGCCGGCCGTCGATGGTCAGGCCCTGCGCATCGCTCTGGATCGTCGCCTGCCAGCGCCCGTGCACGCTGTCGAAGGCCAGCAGATGGGCATGCACCGCCGGGTCACCCACCGCGTCGTTGATCCAGGCGATGCGTGCGCCCTGCGCCAGCAATGGCCGCAGCACCAGCTTGCCGATCCGGCCGAGCCCGTTGATCGCGTAGGTCGTCATCCCGTCTTCTCCGCGTTATTCATCCATGCCGCCGATCGCGTCGAGCGCACGCTGAAGCCCCGCGCGGTCCGGCGCGCGGGGGTCGAGTTCTGCAAAGGCGTGAATGCGTCGCTCCAGCGCGTCGTGGCAGCGCGCATAGGCGGCCCG
>JASBUM010000287.1 GCA_030147905.1 Acidimangrovimonas sp. | reverse complement strand
CGGGGTGCAGATCTTCGGACTGGCGCTGGCCGATCTGAAGAACGTGCCGCGGGTCGCGCATTCGGACAAGGCGCTGGGCAACATCGACAATTACGACCAGGGGGTGGCGATCGGCACCGGGGTTGCGCGGACGCTTGGCCTTGCGGTGGGGGACTACATCCGCCTGATCTCGCCCGACGGGGTGAAGACCGCATTCGGCACCAGTCCGAGGGTGAAGGAATACAAGGTTGTCTACATCTTCAGCGCCGGGCGCTACGACATCGACCAGACGCGGATCTACATGCCGTTCAAGGAGGCGCAGAGCTATTTCAACCTCGAGGGGCGCGCCGACCAGATCGAGGTGATGACGCGCGATCCCGAGCGTGTCGCGCGGATCGAACCTGCGATCCAGAAGGCGTCCGGCCCCAACGCCGTGCTGTGGAGCTGGAAGGACAGCGCCGGCAGCTTTCTGCGGGCGCTGACGGTCGAGGACAACGTGATGTTCGTGATCCTTTCGATCCTGGTCCTGATCGCCTCGATGAACATCGTCTCGGGGCTGATCATGCTGGTCAAGAACAAGGGCCGCGACATCGGCATCCTGCGCACCATGGGGCTGACCGAGGGGTCGATCCTGCGCATCTTCTTCATCTGTGGCGCCTCTATCGGCATCGCCGGCACCCTGCTGGGCGTGATCCTGGGGTCGCTGTTCGCGATCTATATCGACCCGATCTTCTCTTTCGTGAATTACTGGGCCGGGGGCGGGGTCTGGGACCCGGCCATACGCGGCATCTATACGCTGCCCGCGAAACTGGTGCCGGCCGACGTGATCAAGGCGGTTCTGCTCAGCCTCGGGCTTTCGTTCGTGGTCACCATCTTTCCCGCGCGCCGCGCCGCACGGATGAATCCGGTGGAGGCACTGCGCTATGAGTGAGGCGGAGGGCGTGGCGGCGCCGGTTCTGCGGCTGAGCGGGATCGAGAAAGCCTATCTGCGCGGGAAGCCCGGCGAGGTTTCGGTGCTGCGCGGTGTCGATCTCGATGTCGGACGCGGCGAAATGGTGGCGCTGGTCGCGCCTTCGGGGGCGGGAAAATCGACGCTGCTGCACATCGCCGGGCTGCTGGACACGCCCGATGAGGGCAAGGTTACCATCGGCGGCGCCGAGATGACGCGGCTGCCCGATCGGCGACGCACCGCGGCGCGGCGCGGTGACGTGGGCTTCATCTATCAGTTCCATCATCTGCTGCCGGAATTCACGGCACTTGAGAACATCGTGCTGCCGCAGCTTGCCGACGGTGCGACACGGGCCGAGGCCGAGACGCGTGCCCGCGGGCTGCTCGAACGCGTGGGACTTCGCGCGCGGGCCGATCATCGCCCCGGCGCGCTGTCGGGCGGCGAGCAGCAGCGGGTGGCCTTCTGCCGGGCGATGGCCAACCGGCCGAAATTGCTGTTGGCGGATGAGCCCACCGGCAATCTCGATCCCGGCACGTCGGATCAGGTCTTCGCGACGCTGGTCGATCTGGTGCGCGAAACCGGGCTGGCGGCCCTGATCGCGACCCACAACCTGGCGCTTGCGGCGCGGATGGACCGTGCGGTGCAGCTGGTCGACGGCCGCTTGACGGCGGCGATGGTGAGCACACGCTGACGGAACCAGCCGGGGACGCTGACGGAACCAGCCGGGACGGAACCCGCCGGGTCCGGGCCCGTCAATCTCCGGCCGGGCCCGCGTTCAATCGGCGGGCGCCGCCTGCTGCTCCGGACTGGCCGAGACCCCGGGCCCGGACTTGATCGCATTTTCGATGGCCTGGACGAAATCCGCCGGCGCGGCGGTCAGAAGCCCGACCCGGGCGGTTTCGAAAAATTCGGTGACGGCGGCTTGCAGCGCCTCGATTTCCACCCCGCGCAGGGCCGCTTCGAGATTCATGATCGTCGCTGGCGGGGTGACGAAGAAATCGCCGGTGATCAGGATTTCGCGGATGCGGTTTTGCCGCGGGCCCTCAAGACGCAGATGCGCGGCGATGGTGCCGCCGTGACCGGTATGGCTGCCCGAATGGACATCGGCGCCGGTCGGGTCGTCGATCTCGTAGACGAAAGCGTCCTGGCCGATCTCGTCGTCATGGATCAGCCGCGCGGCACTTTCCTCGGCGGCGGTGATTTCGCCCCAGGCCGGCGCGATGCCGAGACGTTCGGCGAAGCCTTCGATCAGCGCCTGTTTCACCTCGGCCTCGGGCGGCGGCTTGCCGTCGAACAATTCGGTCAGGGTGACGATGCGCTGGGCGCCGCTGGTCTGGCCGCGCTTGGCCAGTTTCGCCGCCGGGATATTCAGTAGCGAGGCCATCTTCGCCCCATCCATCGCCACCAGGGTGGTGCCCTGATAGAAGATCGTGTCGCCGTCGAAGAAACCGCCGGTGCCGCCGATCTTGCGTCCCTCGACTTCAAGATCGTTGCGCGGGCGGTATTTCACCGCCACACCCAGCCGCGACAGCCCGGCCGCGGCGGCCTCGCACAAGGCGCGGGCGACCTCGCCCAGGTTGCCGAGCCCCAAAGTATCGCGGTGAAAAACCAGCTCCCAGCCGAATTGCCCCTGATCGAGATAAAGCGCGCCGCCACCGGTGACGCGCCGGCCGATGCCGACGCCGGCCGTGCGGCAGGCGGGCAGGTTCAATTCCTGCCCGATCGCCTGATGCCGGCCGACCAGCACCGAGGGCGGAAAGGTCAGGAACCGCAATGTGTCGGGGATATGCCCGGCCTTGTGGCAATCGATCAACGCCTGGTCGAAGGCGATCTGTTCGCGACAGGGACGCAGCCCGGTGTCGATCACGCGGAAGGGTTTGGCCATCTTCGTCCTTTCTCCCTGGGACTCGTTACACGCACGGCTGGTCTACAAATCCTCGAATTCCTCGCCCGGCGTATAGCTTTCGCCGGGGCGGTCCATGCCAAGCTGGCTGCGAACCTTGCGGATATCCACGTCCTTCAGCGCGAAAGGGTAGCTGGCGATATTCGAGGGCGGGCTGTCGCCATAGGGCCGGTCGCAGGCCGAGATATCCTCGGCGAACTTGCCCGGGCAGCCCGAGGTGCGAAAGGCGATGCCCGCGTCGATGATCGCCGAAAGCTCGGATTCGGGCAGGCCGAAATCGGAAATCCGGCCCTTGTCGTCGAATGCCATCTGATCGATCCGCACGCCGCAGTAATCGACCAGATAGCGCGCCAATTGCACCCGACGCCACTGGTCGCGCGGGGTGGCGGGGAGATGGTCCATCAAGCTGCCCTTCTCCGGGAAGAAGCAGAACATATGGCTGTGGCCGCCCAGATCGACGAGATCCTGGACCACTTTCATCACCTCGTATTCGGTCTCGCCCATGCCGACGATGATATGAGCGCCGAATTTTTGCGGTCCGAAAATGTCCCGCGCCTCAAGCATGATCTCCCAGTATTTCTTCCATGTATGGGGCGATTGCACGCCCTTGCCGCGGGTGCGGTCGAACAATTCGGGCGTCGCGGCGTCGAGCGCGACGGTGAAGATGTCGGAACCCAGTTCGTGCAGCACCTGGACGTCCTGGCGGGTCATCGTCGTCGGGTTGGACAGGATCGAGATCGGGATCGCGTCGGGGTCGATCTTGTCTACCCATTTCTTCAGCACCGTCACCGTATCCTCGTCCGAATTCGGATGGGTGATCATCGAGATGCACATGCGATGGAACGGCGTGTTCTCGACATCCGCCGCGATCCGCGCGACGATTTCATCCATGGACACCGCCGGCCAATCGACGCGGATGAAATTGCGATCGGCGTAATTGCGTTCCGCTTCGCGGTGGCGGGCCAGGCCGCAATAGGCGCAATTGGCGCGGCAGCCTTCGGGATAGGTCAGCAGCAGGTTCAGGCAGCGGGTGCAGGAACAGCGGTGCATCTGCCCCTCGACCAGGCCCAGCGTGATCGCCGCGGCGGTCGACATCTGCACATATTCGGGCGAGCGCATATGCGGCGTCATCACCCGGTAATCGGGGCGGTAAAGGCCCTCGGGCGTCAGATTGGCCTCCTTGACCGGGCGGCCGTTCTTCATCTCGCGCGGGACCTGGCCGGGTGCGCGCGGCGCCATGATCTCGAACGGGTTGTAATCGAGCCCGCCGGCGCCCTTTGCACCCGGCATCGCGTTTTCCGGCTTCAAGCAGGTCATGCCGTTTCCTTCGCCTCCGCTGTCTTCGCGCCGCGTGGCGTGATCGCCCCGTCGGCTTCGGTCCTGTTCCAATATTCGGCGTAGGCGATCCAGCCGCTGCGCAGGGTCTGCGCGTCGGGGCGGGATTCGCCGTGATATCCGGCCATCAATGCCGCGCGCCGGCGCAGGGCCAGCGTGATCGAGGGGCCGAAGACATCGGCGATCTCCTCGGCGTAATCTTCGGCCGCCGCGGCCCGCCCGGCGAGGATCTCGCCCGCCGCCGCGCCGGCCTCGCGTCCCGAGACCACGGCGGCACTGATCCCGGCGCCGGTGATCGGATTGGTGAGCCCAGCGGCATCGCCCGCCAGAAGCACCGGCAGCGCGCCGATGCGGGTGGCCAGCCGCGTGATCCCGCCGACCGGGATCAACCCGCCGGTGGTGCGATGGATCCGCGCGCCAAGCCGTCCGGCCGTCTGCAATTCGCCATGCAGGGCGTCGAGCAGGGGCTTGAGCCGGCTTTTCAGCTCCGGCACCAGACCGAGGCCGAGATTGGCCATGGCCCCGCGCGGGAACAGCCAGGCGTAGCCGCCGGCGATCTCGGGCCGCAGGAAGATATCGGTGGCGCGATGCGGGCGCAGGAGATCGACGGTGATCTGCCGGGTCTCGACCATCGCGCGATTGGGGCAGCCGGCGGCCCGCGCCACGACCGAGCGCGGCCCGTCGGCGCCGATGATCAGCCGCGGCCTGATGTGCAATTCGGGCGTGCCGCCGGCGCCCAGAATCGCGCCTCCGTCGGCATCAACCGTGCGCAGCGGCAGGCCGAAGCGGCAATCGGCACCCGCCCCTTGCGCGCGGGCGATCAGCGCCTGGTCGAAACGCGCGCGGTCGATCATATGACCGCGAAAATCGGGGGTCGGATCGGCCGGGTCGGCGCCGACATAGGTTTCCATCGCCTCGATGGTCTGCACGCTGCTGGCAGCCAGTTCCGGCACGTCGCCGCCGATCATCATCGGCACGAATTCGGCGCATTGGACCGGCAAGCCGGGCTCGGCGTTGCGCTCGGCCGCGATCACGCGCAGACCGGCGCGCGCCGCCGCTTCGGCCGCCGCCGCGCCGGCCGGGCCGAGCCCGACCACCAGCACGTCGATATCGCGGGGCGCGCTCATGCCGCGCAAGTGGCGCGCTGGCCACCCGTCGCGCGCCCCAGATCGCCGCCGATCTTGATCGAGCAGCAGGCATGTTCCTGATGCCAGTCGCGACCGGTCGCCCGCGCGACCGCCACCGCGCCATCGGCTGGAAAGGCGATCCCGTCGAGCCCCGCCATCACCGCATAGGCGTCGGTCACGCGCTTGTGCATCCCCGCCGGCCGGGCGCAGCCCAGCAGGACCTGTTTGTCGGGCAGACGCCGCCGCGCCTCAAGGAAGATCCGGCCGACATCGGCGGTCTCGGGCGTGACGAACGTGCCGGGGCGGGCGTAGAACGGCATGATCACCACCAGAACCAGCGCGTGGACGCCGTGACGCGACACGATGTCGAGCGCATTGGCCTCGCCCAGAATCCGGCCGTAATGCAGCCCGACGACGATATGCGGCGTCACCTCCATCTTGGTCGCGGTCAGGGCCGCCAGCGTGGCCTCGAAATCCTCGACCGGACGATCGAGGTGATAGACCTGTTCGATGGTTTCCCGCGCGCCGATCACATCCATCATCGCTGTATCGACGCCGGCCGCCTCCATCCGCCGGGCGCCGGCTTCGTCGGTCAGGGCGGTGTGGATCGCGATCTTGAGATGGGGAAAGTCGCGCTTGAGCCCCTCGATCACCGGATAGAAACGTTCATAGCGGATCTCGTTGCGTCGGTTCGACCCGCCCGACAGAAGGAACCCCTGCAATCCTTGCAGCACGATCAGGTCGCGGACCTTCTGGTCGAGCATCTCGGGCTTCGTCGCCGGGATCATCGGCTCGAGGATCTTGGCCTGGCAATGGTCGCAATCCAACGCGCAGCCGCCCGCGGTGATCGAGAAGGCGGGGAAGGAATTCTTGCCGCAGCCCTTCACGTCAGAGGTGTTGTATTCCTTGAACGTCGGCGTCGAGAAACGTACGGGCGGCAACGCACGCCGGACGGCGGCGGCCTCCATCTCGGCCACCAGCGCGGCGTCGAATTTGCCGTCCTCGAGTTCCTCGATCGCGCCGAGCGCGCTCAGCCAGTCGGCCATGGTTCGTCTTCCTCCCGCGTTGTCCGACACGCCCCGCCTCCACGGTTTGCGTCGACGCCCCTTCGTCCGTTTCACATCACGCCCAGATCCACCTTGGTATCCGGGGACAGAACCGCCTGCGCGATCTCGCGGAACCGCCGCCTGACGGCGCCGTCGTTTCTTGGATCCAGCAGGCTCGTGAACCAGTGGTCCTGCCGATCCTCCTCGTCGACGAGGTCGCAATCAAGTCCGGCCAGCAGAGCGATGCAGTCCGGCGGCAGCGCCGGCGGCACCGCGAAACCCGCGATCCGC
>JASBUM010000283.1 GCA_030147905.1 Acidimangrovimonas sp. | reverse complement strand
ACGTCAGGAGGCGGAGGCCGCGCTGAAGAAGGCGCAGGAGGACCTGGTTCAGGCCGGCAAGCTTTCGGCGCTTGGCCAGATGTCGGCCGGCATCAGCCATGAACTCAATCAGCCATTGATGGCCATCCGTTCCTTTGCCGAGAATGCCACCGCATTCATCGATCGCGGCGAACCGGCGCGCGCGGTGCAGAACCTGGACCGGATCTCGGATCTCGCTCACAGGATGGGACGCATCATCCGCAACCTGCGCGCCTTCGCCCGTCAGGAGACCGAGGCCATCGCCGATGTCGATCTGGTGGCGGTCGTGGCGACGGTTCTGGAAATGGCCGACCGCCGCATGCGCGACGGCGCGGTGGCGCTGCACTACGACCCGCCTTCCAGTCCGTTGATGGTTCGCGGCGGCGAGGTCCGGCTTCAACAGGTGCTGCTGAACCTGGTGACCAATGCGCTCGACGCGGTCGAGGGCCGGCCGGACCGGCGGCTTTGGCTTGCGATCGTGGAACGGGGTGAGACGGTGCGTCTCAGCCTGCGCGACAGCGGATCCGGGATCAATGAGCCCGATCGCATCTTCGACCCTTTCTATTCCACCAAGGAGGTCGGACGGTCCGAGGGCATGGGACTGGGACTGTCGATCTCCTACGGGATCGTCAACAGCTTTGGCGGCACGATCATCGGTGCCAACCACCCCGCGGGCGGCGCCGAATTCACCGTCACGCTGAAGTCTGCCACAAGGAGCAAGGCCGCATGATCCGCACTGTCCTGCTGATCGACGACGATCCGGCGGTGCGCGAAGCGCTCGGCCAGACGCTGGAGCTTGCCGATCTGCGCCCGATCCTCGCCGGCTCGACGCTCGAGGCGAAGGACCATATCGGCGTCGATTTTCCGGGCGTCGTGGTGTCGGACATCCGCATGCCGGGCAAGGACGGATTCGCACTGCTCGAACATGCCCAGACGGTCGATCCGGATCTGCCCGTCATCCTTCTGACCGGTCAGGGCGACATTGCCATGGCGGTGCGGGGCATGGGCGCCGGGGCTTTCGACTTTCTCGAGAAACCCTGCGCGCCCGCCGCCTTCCTCGCCTCGATCGAGAAGGCGCTGCGCACGCGCGCGCTGGTGATGGAGAATCGCGCGCTGAGGGATCAGTTGCGCAGCGGCGACGCCGCGGCGCGCATGATCTCCGGCCGCTCGCCCCAGGCCGAGGCGCTGCGCGACGGCGTCCGCCGGCTGGCACGCACCCGCGCCGAGGTGCTGATCAGCGGCGAACCGGGCACCGGCATCCCCAAGGTCGCCGAAGTGATCCATCTGCTGTCGGCCGCGGCCCAGCATCCGTTCATCAAGCTTTCGGCCGCCACGCTGGAACCGGCCGGGCTTGCGCGCGCCTTCGACGAGGCCTCGGGCGGGGCGCTCTTTCTCGACGAGGTGGCGCAACTCGGCACGGCCGCCCAGTTCGCCCTGTTCGAACGGCTGGAGGCCGGGGCCGCGCCGCGTGTCCTGGCCGGAACCACCCGCGATCTCGGTGCCCAGGTCCTGGCCGGCCGCTTCCATCCCGAATTGCATCTGAGGCTGGATACGACGCGCTTGCGCATTCCCCCGCTGCGCGAGCGGCCCGAAGATATCCCCGTCCTCTTTCGCCATTACCTTACCCAGGCGTGCGAGCAGGCCGACATCCAGCCGCCCCCGGTTTCCGATGATCTGCTGGCCCGCCTGATGGCGCAGGAATGGCCGGGCAATGCGCGGGCGCTGATGAATGCGGCGATGCGCTTCGCGCTTGGCGTCGAGGAACCCTCCGCCGGCGAGGCTGCGCCCCATGCGCACGGCGGCCTCGTCCAGCAGATGGCGCGCGTCGAACGCGCCCTGCTGGAACAGGCGCTGGAACGCAACGGCGGCAGTGCGACCCGCGCGGCCCAGTCGCTGCAACTGCCGCGCAAGACATTCTATGACAAGCTTGCCCGCCACCACATCCGCCCCGGCCGCTTCCGCGCGTCGACCACCCCCGACGGCGTACGGGACTGACCCTGCCGGCGATCAGGTTGCCTGGGCGGGCGCGACCGGTTTTGTGCGGATACTCGCACATGGCCCGGAAAGGACGTGCGAAAATTCACACGAAGCGTGAAGACGCGCCACGATCCGCTTCCCCTGAATAAAGAACAACCAATTGACTAAAAACAATATTACCTGAAAATTTTGGTGGTTTCCGTTCTCCGCTTGATCACGAGTGATTTCACGCCATCGTGACAAGGGGCGCCACGGCGCACATGAACGGGTTCCATCTGGGAGGACAGAATGAAATTCCTTACCGCCGCCGCGGCGGCCGCGCTCGTCGCATTCGGGGCCAACGGGGCTCTTGCCGCGTCGGCCTGCGATCCGGGCGAGGTCGTCATCAAGTTCAGCCATGTCACCAATGCCACCAAGCATCCCAAGGGGATCGCGGCGCAGATGTTCGCCGACCGCGTGAACAAGGAGATGAACGGCAAGGTCTGCGTCGAGGTCTTC
>JASBUM010000277.1 GCA_030147905.1 Acidimangrovimonas sp. | reverse complement strand
CCTGATCCGGGGCGGAAGCTACCTCTTCGGGATGGATACGCCGGTCGATCTTCCACGCACGATTCCGCTGTTTCCCCTTTCGGGGGCCTTGCTGCTGCCGCGCAGCCGGTTGCCGCTGCATATCTTCGAGCCGCGCTATCTGGCGATGCTCGACGATGCCTTGAAGACCCCCGGCCGCATCATCGGCATGATCCAGCCATGCCCGGCGCCGCCGCAACCCGCCCGGCGGCGCGATTGCCCCGGCGGGGGTCCGGCCGAGCGGGCCGGCCCGGACGCGGAGGCGGCGCGCCGTCGACGTCAGGGGCCGCCCTTGTCGGGCACCGGATCGCCGGGTGGGAACGATCGGCTGCAGCTCATCGGGTGCGCGGGCCGGGTCACGGCCTTTTCCGAGACCGAGGACGGGCGCTACATGACGACGTTGACCGGCGTCTGCCGTTTTCGTCTGCTGCACGAGGTGGAAGGGTTCGAACCCTATCGCCGGGCCGAGGTCGACTGGACGCCTTTTCGCGCCGACACCGGACCGGCGGAACATGATCCCGGACTGGAACGCGGCCACTTTCTCGATCTTCTTCGGCGCTATTTCGAAGCCCGGAGCCTTTCGACCGACTGGTCGGGCCTGCGCGACGCCGAGGATGAGCTGCTGATCAACGCGCTCTCGATGCTGTGCCCCTTCACGCCGGAGGAACGCCAGGCACTGCTGGAGGCGCCGACGCTTGCGGGCCGGCGCGAGATGCTGGTGATGCTGTTCGAATTCGCCCTCCGCGGCGGCCCTTCCCAGGAGACCATGCAATGATCGACCCCGATGATCCCCGGCCGCCCCTCGGTACCGGATCCGCGCCCACCCCGATCGACCGGCGCATGCTCGAGGCGCTGATCTGCCCGGTGACCCAGACCGGCCTTCGCTATGACGCGGAGGCACAGGAACTGATCTCGGATGCGGCGCGCCTGGCCTTTCCGATCCGCGACGGGATCCCGATCATGCTGGCAAGCGAGGCGCGCGAACTCGGTTGAGCGGCGGGCACCCCTGGCGCGGCGGGGCGGCGGCCCCTCAGACGGGGCGGCCCTGCAGAAGGCGCGGCAAGTCGCCGGTCAGCCCGGCGGCTTCGCGGATGAAACGGCGGCGCAGCGGTCCGATCCGCCCGACCGCACCCAGTCCCAGGTCGCGCAGTGCGCGCAGTCCCGGCAGGTCGTTCGAAAACAGAAGGTTGACCGCGTCCATGCCGTAGGCCAGCGCGGTCGTGTCGAACCGCCGCCAGCGCTGATAACGCGCAAGCACGGCCGCGGTGCCGATATCCTCGCCCCGGCGGGCGGCCTCGATCACCACTTGGGCAAGGGCGCCGACGTCCCGCAGCCCGAGGTTCAGGCCCTGCCCGGCGATCGGGTGCACGCCATGGGCGGCATCGCCGACAAGAGCCAGCCGCGCATCGGTGAAACTTTCCGCCAGCGACAGCGACAACGGGTAGCTGTAGCGTCCCCCGGCCAGCCGGATCGCCCCCAGATAATCGCCCAAGCGCTGCGCCAGCGCGGCCAGGAACACCGCATCATCGGCCTGTGCCAAGGCGGCAGCGCTGCGTTCCGGCTCGCTCCAGACGATGGCGCTACGGTTGCCGGGCAAGGGCAGCACCGCCAGCGGGCCGCCCGGGCTGAAGAGTTGCTGCGCGATGCCGTCGTGCGGGCGTTCGTGTTCGATCGCACAGACAAGGGCGATCTGGCCGTAATCATGGCCGCGGCGTCGGATGCCCGCGCGTTCGGCCACGCCCGAGCGGCGGCCGTCGCATCCGACGAGGAGCCGCGCGGCGATCGTCTCGCCGCCGTCGGTCTCCACCGTCACGTCCGGGGCCTCCGCTTGCTGCCCCTTCCCTTGCGGCCCGCTCGCCTGCTGCCCGTCCGCCTGTTGCCGGCCCGTCCATTGCGCCGTGACCCGCGCCCCCGAGATCTGGCGAATGCCGGGCGCGGCGGCCATCGCGTCAAGCGCCGCGCCGCGCAGAAACCGATCCTCGAGCATGTAGCCCATGGGGCCTTCTTCCAGCTCGCCATCATCGAAGGACAGCACGAAGCGCGAGGGGCGCGCGCCCACCCGGCCGTCAGCGGCACGCACACCCCGAATCGTCTCGGCATGCGCCGCCACCGCGGGCCATATCCCCACCGCGTCGAGAAGCCGCTTGGACGCCAGGGCAAGCGCATAGGCGCGTCCGTCGAAATCGGCAGCGGCCCGCGCCGCCCGGGGCAGGGCGTCGACGACCGTGACGGAAAGCCCCGCCGCCGCCAGTGCCAGCGCCAGCGGCGGGCCGTTCAGCCCGCCCCCCACGATCAGGATGTCGCAATCGGTCGTCATGCGCCAAATATGGCGGCCGATCCGGGATTGTCCATGGCCGATGACGCGGCTACCGTCTGCACCACACGGCGGAGGGGAGGCGAAGGGATGGATGTTAGGGACTGGCTTTGGCTGTCCGCGGCCGAACTGGGCCGCAAGATCGGCAACGGCGAGATCGACCCGGTCGCGCTGACGGAAACCTATCTGGGCGCGATCCGCGAGCACCGGCACGCCGATCGCATCTATGCCCGGCTGACCGAGAGCCGCGCCATCGCCGAAGCGGCGGCCGCATCGGCGCGCGCCAAGGCCGGGCTGCGGCGCGGGCCGCTCGACGGCGTTCCGATCGGCTGGAAGGACCTGTTCGATACCGCCGGCATCGCGACCGAGGCCGGCTCGGCGCTTCTGCGCGAACGGGTCCCCGGCCGGGATGCCCGCGTGCTGCAAAACGCGACCGCCGCCGGGCTGATCTGCCTGGGCAAGACCCATACGTCCGAGCTTGCCTTCTCGGGGCTCGGTCTGAACCCGATCACCCAGACGCCGCCCTGCGTCAACGACGAGGGGGCGGTGCCGGGCGGCTCGTCCTCGGGGGCCGCGACCTCGGTCGCCTTCGGTCTGGCGGCGGCGGGGATCGGCACCGATACCGGCGGTTCGGTTCGGGTGCCCGCCGCGTGGAACGATCTCGTCGGCCTCAAGACGACCCATGGCCGGCTGTCGACCGAGGGCGTGGTGCCGCTGTGCGAAAGTTTCGACACGGTGGGGCCGCTGTGCCGCAGCGTCGAGGATGCAGCACTGCTTCTGGCCGCGCTCGAAGGGGGCCGGGCCGCCGATCTGGCCCATGCCCGGATCGAGGGCCGGCGGCTGATGATCCTTGAGACGGTGGCACTCGACGAGCTGCGCGCAGGCCCGCGCCGGGGCTTCGAGAAGGCGGTCGCGCGGCTGCGCGCGGCCGGTGCCGTGATCGAGAGCCATCCAGCCCCCGAGGTGGCCGAGGCGATGCAGCTCTCGGGCATTCTCTTCGCCGCCGAGGCCTACGGCACCTGGGGCGAGACGATCGAGGCCAATCCCGGCGCGATGTTCGCGCGCATCCTCGAACGGTTCCGCAGCGGCTCGGCGCCGCTCGCATCCGATTTCGTCGCCGCATGGCGCAAGCTGCGGGTCCTGCGCGCGCGCTGGAACGAGCGGCTGGCCGGGTTCGATGCGGTCATCATGCCGACCACGCCGAACCTTCCACCCGATGCGCGCCGGCTGATGGACGATCCCGATTACTATGTCACCGAGAACCTGATGACGCTGCGCAACACGCGCATCGGCAATCTGCTGGGCTCCTGTGCCCTGACCCTGCCCACCACGGTGCCATCGACGGGTATCATGTTCATGGCGCCCCCGGGCGGCGAAGCCGCGCTTCTGCGGTTGGGACAGGCGGCCGAAGACGTGCTGGAATACCGGCGCAAATGACACAATCGGGCGTGTCAAGCGCCCAGATTTGAAGCGTTTTTCTGGACCCTTCGGCCGCGGGGCGCTATCCTTGCCTGCAAACGGGGCATCATGATCCCGGACTTGAGGCAAAGATGGCATATCCCGAGCGGTTCGCGAACCTGCCTGAATACGCATTTCCGCGTCTGCGGACGCTGCTGGACGGCCATGCGCCGGGTGCCGAACCGATCGTGATGACGATCGGCGAGCCGCGCCACGATCCGCCCGATTTCCTCGGCCCGGTTCTGGCGGCGAATCTGGACGGTTTTGCCAAGTATCCGCCCAACGACGGGACGCCCGAACTGCTGACCGCGATCGGCGGCTGGCTGCAACGGCGCTATGGCGTCACGCTGGATCCCTCGCGGCAGGTGATGGCGCTGAACGGCACGCGCGAGGGGCTGTTCAACGCGTTGATCGCGCTCTGCCCCGAACACAAGGGCGGGCGGCAGCCGGTGGTGTTGATGCCCAACCCCTTCTATCAGGTCTACGCGGTGGCCGCCCTCGCGGTGGAGGCGGAGCCCGTCTATCTGCCGGCCACAGCCGCGACGGAATTCATGCCCGACTTCGCCGCCCTGTCGCCCGCGGTGCTCGACCGGGTCAGCGTCGCCTATATCTGTTCGCCCGCGAACCCTCAGGGTGCGGTGGCGTCGCGCGAGTATCTCGCGTCGCTGATCCGGCTGGCCGAACAGCACGATTTCATCGTCTTCGCCGATGAATGCTACAGCGAGATCTGGCGCGACGCGCCGCCGCCCGGCGCGCTCGAGGTCGCGGCCGAGATCGGCGCCGATCCCGAACGGGTGTTCGTCTTCCATTCGCTCTCGAAACGGTCGAACCTGCCGGGGCTGCGCTCGGGCTTCGTGGCCGGGGGGCCGCGCGGCATCGCGCGGATCCGTCAGTTGCGCGCCTATGCCGGGGCGCCGCTGCCGCTGCCGCTGCAAAGGGTGGCCGAACGGGCCTGGGCCGACGAGACCCATGTCGATGCCAGCCGAGCCCTCTACCAGGAGAAATTCGCGATCGCGGATGCGATCCTCGGTGGGCTGCAAGGCTATCGCCCGCCCGCGGCGGGCTTCTTTCTGTGGCTGCCGGTCGATGACGGCGAGGCGGCGGCACTGAAACTTTGGCGCGAGACGGGCGTTCGCGTCCTTCCCGGCGCCTATCTGTCGCGCGAGGCGCGCGGCGGCAATCCCGGCGGCGGCTACATCCGGGTCGCGATGGTGGCGCCGAAAGATGAAATGCAGCGTGGGCTCGAACGGCTTCGCGACTGCCTCTTTCGATAAGACGAGGTAAGGCATGGCTTCCTTTCACATCCGACCGCGTGATCCCTTCCTGGACCGCAAGATGCAGGCCGCGCTGGAGCGGCGCGGCAAGGAGGTGATCGGCGCGGCCCTGATCGTCGTGGGGGTGCTGACGGCGTTGATGCTGGCCTCCTACGCACCGGGGGACCCCGGCTGGATGGCGGCGACCGATGCCCCGGTGCAGAACCTGCTCGGCCGGCTGGGCGCGGCCATCGCGTCGCCGCTGATGATCATCATCGGGCGATCCTCCTGGGGAATTGCCCTGCTGTTTCTGGTCTGGGGGGGGCGGCTGACGTTCCATATCGGCGAGGAGCGCGCGCTCAACCGTGTGGTCTTTGCACCGATCGCGGTGGCCGTCGCCGCGGTCTTCGCATCCACCCATGTGCCGGGCCCGAACTGGGGCCATTCCTTCGGCCTCGGCGGGCTCTTCGGGGACACGGTGCTTGGCGCGCTGCTCGGGATCGTGCCGCTGCCGGTGGCCGCCGGCCTGAAGATCCTGTCGCTGATCAGCGGCGGCGCCTTCGTCGCGCTGGCCTTTCTGGTGCTTGGCTTCGACCTGCGCGAGATGCGCGCGCTGCTGCGGTTCCTGGTCTATGGATCGCTCTACAGCCTCGACGCGGCGCTTGGGATGCTGCGCTCGGGCGCGCGTGGATCGAGCGTGGCGACACGCGCCGGCGTGCGCGCCGCCGCATCGCGCGGGCAGGCGATGATGCGCCGGCAGGGCCACGCCCCCGAAGCCGAGGATCTCGATACCGTCGAGGATTACCGGCCCGAACCGCTGGTCGCGCAGGCACGCTCCTATGCCCCGCCACCCGCGGCGCGCGCCCCGTCCGCGCCCGCCCGCCCGGCGCCGTCCCCGGCCGCCGCGCAGACCGTCCCGCGGCCCTCGTTCCTGTCGCGGGTTTCGGGGATCGGCCGGCGCATGCCCGAGCCGGAATTGCCCGAACCCGTACCGCATTTCCGCGAAGGCGCGGCCGAACCCTCGCCCGAGCGGATTCGCGAGCGGATCACGCAGGTCGTCAATGCCCGCCGCCAGCCGGGCCATGACCAGAGCCCGGCCGAGGCATTCCATCACCACCCCCGGCAAGCGCCGGTTGCCGAATCCTACCCGCCGGAGCCGCCGCTGACCGCCGCCCGTGCCGCCCCGCGCCGCGCCGCAGCCGCCCCCATGGCAGAGCCGCCTGTTCATGCCGGTGCCGACAGGCAGCCCGGCTTCAGCGTCGATGATCTCGATGCGCTCTATGACGCGGCCTATGACGCCGGCGCACGCGGCGAACCCGAATTCGACGCCGCGGAATTCGACACAGCCGACTTGGGCGCCCCGTTGCCGCCGCGCGTCGACCATCGTGCCGCCGGGACCGCACCGGTCCCTGCCTTCATCCAGCGCGCCGCGCCCGCCCCGACACCCGCCCCGGCACCGGCACCGACGCCTGACCCGGCGCGCAGCGTCGTGCAGCAGCCGGCACGCAAGCCCGCCGCCGCCTCGCGTCAGGCGCGCAGCGAAGCGCAGCCCAGCCTGGCCTTCGACGCGGCCGATGCTGTCTATGATCACCCGCCGCTGAGCCTGCTGAGCAATCCCAGCGAGATCAAGCG
>JASBUM010000276.1 GCA_030147905.1 Acidimangrovimonas sp. | reverse complement strand
ATTTTCCCGCCGAGGACAAGTTCGACCATCTCCCCCGGCGCCGACAGCGGCGGGGGCCGTCGGCCTTTCTCACCGTGCAGGAGGGCTGCGACAAGTTCTGTGCGTTTTGCGTCGTGCCCTATACCCGCGGCGCCGAGGTCTCGCGGCCGGCGGCGCGCATTCTCGGCGAGGCGCGCGGCATGGTCGAGCAGGGCGTGCGCGAGATCACCCTTCTGGGGCAGAACGTCAATGCCTATCACGGCCATGACCGTGGCCTTGGCGGATTGATCCGCGAGCTGGCCGCAATCGACGGGCTGGCGCGAATCCGCTATACGACCTCGCATCCCAACGACATGGATGACGACCTGATCGCGGCGCATGGCGATTGCGACAAGCTGATGCCCTATCTGCATCTGCCGGTGCAGTCGGGCTCGGACCGGATCCTGAAGGCGATGAACCGCAAGCATACCGCTGCCGCCTATCTGCGCCTGATCGAGCGGATCCGCGCAGCCCGGCCCGACATCCTTCTGACCTCGGATTTCATCGTCGGATTTCCCGGCGAGACCGATGCCGATTTCGACGCCACCATGGCGCTGGTCGAGACGGTGGGCTATGGCGGCGCCTACTCGTTCAAATATTCCGCGCGTCCCGGAACCCCGGCGGCCGAACGGTCGCCGGTGGACGCGGCCGTGGCCGATGACCGGCTGCGGCGTCTTCAGGAGTTGCTGTCCCGGCAGCAGCACGCGGCGCAGGCCGCGATGGTCGGCCGCGAGGTCGCGGTCCTCTTCGAGAAGCCGGGTCGCGAGGCCGGGCAGATGGTGGGCAAGTCCGAGCATCTGCATGCCGTACATGTCGAGGGCGCCTCGATCTCGCGTGGCGATCTCGCCCGCGTGAGAATCACCCACACGGCGCCAAACTCCCTCGGCGGCATTCTCGTGACGGATTGAATTTCGTCCTGTGCGCGATTTTGCCGCCAGTTCGCGGACAATCGCCAATTGCCGATCCGCGATGTTTCCCGCGCAGATACAATATTTCGCTGTGTTCTAGCCAATGATCTACGAAATTTGCTAGACTGACGGAATATCAGTGGCAATTTGTCAGCCGGCGGGCAGAAACGGGTTCCGTGCGGTCGTTTCAAGGGGGTCAGGACATGGTTGGATCGACGGCGCGCAAGGCCTGGCTGGGTATTGGTGCGGCGGTCGTCGCGCTGATGCTGGGTGGCAGTGGCGCGATGGCGCAGGGTCTCAAGGCCGATCCGCGGCCGGGCGCGGGCCAGAAGATGTATGGCGAGAAATACATTCCCACCATCTGGATCGACCCGGACGGGTGCGAGCATTGGGTGATGGATGACGGCGCCGAGGGCTACATGGATATCCGGCTCGACCGTAGCGGCAAGCCGATCTGCCATCGCGGCAAGGTGTGCAAGGTCATCAATTCCGACGTGCTCTTCGCGACCGACAGCGCGGTGGTTTCCGCCGAGGGGCGGCGCCGGCTGACCTATTTCTTCACCCATGCCGGCGCCTATTCCTATGAGATCGACGGCCATACCGACAGCCGTGCATCGGATGCCTACAACATGGCGCTGTCTATGCGGCGCGCCAATTCGGTGGCGGCGATCGCGCGCAGTGTGGGTGCGCGGGTGACCGCCGTGCGCGGCTATGGGAAGCGCATGCCGATAGCAAGCAACGCCACCGCGGCCGGCATGCAGAAGAACCGCCGCGTCGAGATCGAGTGCATCCGCTAGGGGGACGGACGATGAGATTGCTGAAACTGGCCGGCTTGTTCTTGCCCGCACTGGTGACCGCCTGCACCGCATTCGACGCCGTCGGGCCCAACAAGGGCTTTGATCGCGGCATCATAGGGGACAAGCACCTCAGTCAACTCAAGGCCGGAATCTGGGTCGATCCCACCGGCTGCGATCACTGGATCATCGATGACGGAATCGAGGGTTACATGTCGCTGCGGCTCGACCGATACGGCAAGCCGGTCTGCTCGGGCGTGGCGCCGCCGAACACCGCCACGGGGCCGTTCAAGAAGGGCGGCGACATCCCCGATCCCTCGCGTCCGAGCGAGACCGT
>JASBUM010000256.1 GCA_030147905.1 Acidimangrovimonas sp. | reverse complement strand
CTGATCGGGAAAGACCGAGCCTTGCTGAATCCCGAACAGCGCATGCCCGGGCCGGTCACCGAAGGCTGTGCGCGAACGCTCGGCCCAGCGCATCGAGCGGCGCATCGACGACAGAGATTCGGCCTCGGTCGCGGGAAAGGGCGTGCATTCGTCGAAGGCCATGACGATGTCCGAACCCAGAAGCCGCTGGATCTCCATGCTGCGCTCGGGCGTCAGGTGATGTTCCGAGCCGTCGATATGGCTTTTGAAGCGCACGCCCTCCTCGTCCATCCGGCGCAGCGCCGAAAGGCTCATGACCTGAAAGCCGCCCGAATCGGTGAGGATCGGCCGCGGCCAGTTCATGAAGGCGTGAAGGCCACCCAGCCGCGCGATCCGCTCGGCGCCGGGGCGCAGCATCAGATGATAGGTATTGCCCAGAATGATGTCGGCGCCGGTCTCGCGCACCGATCCGGGCAGCATCGCCTTCACCGTGCCGGCCGTGCCCACCGGCATGAAGGCGGGGGTGCGGATCTCGCCCCGCGGCGTGGCGATCACGCCCGTGCGCGCCCGCCCGTCGCGCGCATTCACCCGAAATCCGAACCGCGATACGCCAGAAACCATTCGAACGCCCTTGCCGGCGGACGCCCCGCGCGCCCGCGCCGGCTCGCATAGCAGTGATCGCGGGTCGGCGGAACCCCGCAAGCGGTCACTGGACGGCGCCGGCGGCATTCCTTATATATTTGCTCAACAACTTGCGAGGCCGTCATGACCGCCCAGTCACCCGATGCCATCGAAGGCACGCCGCTGATCAAGCCCTCGACCGTCGATCACCCGCTTTACGACAGCGTGGTCGAGGCCTGCCGTACGGTCTATGACCCCGAGATTCCGGTGAACATCTACGATCTCGGCCTGGTCTACACGATCGAGATCGACGACGAGGGCGCGGTGCATATCGTCATGACCCTGACCGCGCCGGGCTGTCCCGTCGCCGGCGAGATGCCCGGCTGGGTCGCCGAGGCTGTCGAGCCGCTGCCGGGCGTGAAGCAGGTCGAGGTGGAAATGACCTTCTCCCCGCAATGGGGTATGGACATGATGTCGGAAGAGGCGCGGCTGGAGCTGGGTTTCATCTGACCCGCCCGCGCCCCTGCGCCACCGCCAGCCAGACCCTGCGTCCCGCTCCACACGGCGAGGTTCCCGCGGCATCTACGCGCGCCCTACGTGCCCGCCCGCACCCCCGATCCGTGCGCGCCCCGCTTGAATGCCGGCACCGCTTGCGCCGGCGTCCCGCAACCCCTAGATTGAACGTGACGAAAGGACACAGGCCATGTTCGGCATTCCCGGAAAATCTCCCGTCACCCTGACCCCTGCCGCAGTGGATCAGATCCGCCGCCTGATGACACGCGAAGACGCCGCCGGTCTGCGTATCGGCATCAAGAAGGGCGGCTGCGCGGGCATGGAATACACGATGGAACCCGCGCTTGAGGCGTCCGCCGGCGACGAGGTCGTCGAACAGGACGGCGCAAAGGTGCTGATCGCACCGATGGCGCAGATG
>JASBUM010000252.1 GCA_030147905.1 Acidimangrovimonas sp. | reverse complement strand
TGGCTTCTGTCCGGCGGCAACTTCGACCGCGCGGTGATGTGGTATGCGCGCGGCTATTACTACGAGGCCCGCCGGCGCGGCATGCTGGAGCAGACCGGGCTGGGTTAATCGGGCTGGGTTAATACGGCGCCGCCCGAGCGTTGCGCCAGTCGCCGCGATCGAGCGTCCAGACCCGCATCATCGCGTCGAAATCCTCGGGCAGGCCGGGCTGCGGGTGATCGAGCGCGGGCGTGCGGCGCATGCCGATCCGTTCCATCACCTGCTGCGAGGGCCGATTGGCCGCGATGGTGTAGGCGACGATCCGTTCGAGCCCCATCGCGTCGAAACCATGACGCAGCCAGGCGCGGGCGGCCTCGCTGGCATAGCCCTGCCGCCAGTGCGCGCGGCCCAGGCGCCAGCCGATCTCGACCGCGCCGGCAAGCGGCCCTGAATGGATGCGCGCCAGCCCGGCCATGCCAAGGCAGACCCCGTCCGCAAGCCGCTCGACCGCCGAAAACCCGAACCCGTCCTCGCGCCAGCGCGCGGCCATGCGATCGAGCGCCGCGCGGCTTTCCTCGGGCGACAGAACCGCGGGAAAATACCGCCGCACTTCGGCATCGGCATTGAGGGCCACGAAAGCGTCGGTATCGCGGGGCGCGAAGGGCCGCAGCCGCAGCCGCTCGGTCACAATTTCCATCAGGCGGGCCTTTCGCACGGGCAGGCCTTGCAGCGGCGCGACCACGCCCTAAGATCCCCCGAAAGCCGAGGCAGGACCATGAAACCGTTTCACATCTACGACGTCTTCACAACCCATGCCTATGCCGGCAATCCGCTCGCCATCGTCGAAGAGGCCGAGGGGCTGAGCGTGGCGCAGATGCAGCTGATCGCCCGCGAATTCAACCTCTCCGAGACGATCTTCGTGCTGCCCCCGGCGCGGCCGGCGCATCGCGCGCGGGTGCGGATCTTCTTTCCTACCGCCGAGATCCCTTTTGCCGGGCATCCGACCATCGGCTGCGCGATCCATCTCGCGGCCACGGATCACGGCCCGGGCGATTTCGAATGCGATCTGGTGCTGGAGGAAGAGGCCGGGCTGGTCCCGGTGCGGGTCTGGCGCAAGGGCGACGAGATCCGGGCGCGGTTTCAGGCCCCGGTGCTGCCCGAGCCGCATCCAGGCGCCGGGCCGGGCGCCTCGGCCGAGGTGATCGCCGCGGCACTCGACCTTGCGCCCGGAGCGATCGGCTTTGACGCTCATCGCCCCGCGGCCTGGGCCGGCGGGCCGGCCTTTCTCTATGTGCCCGTGGCCGATCTCGCCACGCTCGCCCGCGCCCGCCCGATCGAGCCGCATTGGTCGGCGCTGATGGCGGCGGCGCGGGTGGACAGCGCCTATCTCTACACACCGGGCGCTGGCAGCGATTTCCAGGCGCGGATGTTCTCGCCCACCGCCGGCATCCCCGAGGATCCGGCGACCGGATCGGCAAGCGCGATATTGGCCGCGCAATTGCAGGCAGCCGGGCTGATCGGGCGGGGCGCCTACCGCTTCGATCTGCGTCAGGGCGTCGAGATGGGGCGGCCGAGCCAGATCGTGCTGGGGGTGGAGGCCGATGGCGACGGGATCCGCCGGATCACCGTCGAGGGCAGCGCCTGCCCGGTGTCTACCGGCCGGCTGCATCCACCGGCACAGGCGCATGAAGAAAGGACGGGACCATGACCAAGGCCTATTGGGTCGCCCATGTGGATATCGGCGACCAGACCGAATATGCCCGCTACCGCGAGGCCAACGCAGCCGCCTTCGACAAGTTCGGCGCGCGGTTCCTCGTGCGCGGCGGCGCGCAGGAGCAACGCGAGGGCCATTGCCGCGCCCGCACCGTGGTGATCGAGTTTCCCAGCCTCGAAGCGGCGCGAGCCTGCTACGACAGCCCCGAATATGCGGCCGCCCGCGCAATCCGCACCCCGGTCTCCGAGGCCGATCTGATCATCGTGGAGGGCCACAGCGGCTAGAATCCAGCCCCGCCCCGCCCGTCGCGGGCGGCGCGCCCACCCCCCGCAGCCGGCTTGTCATTTCCGCGTCATCACGGCGCTTTCACGCTTGGCGCACGCCGGGCCAGGGCCTATATCTGCGCCATGTTTTCAGACCTCCTTCGTGGCCTTCTGGCCCCCGCACCGGCCCGCCTGCCCGATCCCGATTCGCGCCGAGCGATGGCCGCGCTTCTGGTGCGTATCGCGCGCGCCGACGGCGATTACAGCGAGGAAGAGATCGAAAGGATCGACCGCATCCTCGCGCGCCGCTACGGGCTGTCGCCCTTCGATGCGGTGGCGCTGCGGCGCGAGGGCGAGACCTTCGAGCAGATGGCCCCCGACACGGTCCGCTTCACCCGCGCGATCAAGGACGCGGTCGACTACGACCACCGCGAAGGGGTGATCGAGGCGATGTGGGAAGTCGTGCTTGCCGACGGGGTGCGCGACACCGAAGAGGACACGTTACTGCGGCTGGTCGCCAACCTGCTGGGCGTGAACGACCGCGACAGCAACCTCGCCCGCCAGCGGGTCGAGCATCGGCTTGGCATCGGTTGAGATGCGCGCGGCCCTGTCCATGTATGACCGGGCCGAGAATGCGGCACTGCATGATGCGCTGTGGTGCGCGATCCGCGACAGGATGGCGGTGCATGGGCTGGATGCGCCGGTTGCGCTCGAACGCCGGGCCGATCCCGCGGCCCTGTGGCTGGCGCCCGACCTCGTCCTCGGCCAGACCTGCGGCCTGCCCTACCGCACCAGGCTGCACGGCAGCGTCGCCCTGATCGCGACCTTCGATTACGGGCTGGAGGATTGCGCGCCCGGCCATTACCGCAGCGTCTTCGTCGTGCGCCGTGACGCGGGGGGCTCTGACCCGGCCGATTTCGCCGACGCGCGGTTCGCCTACAACCAGCCGGACAGCCATTCGGGATGGGCCGCGCCCCAGAACTGGGCCCGCGCGCGCGGCTTTGCCTTCCGCCCCGTGCTTGCCACCGGCTCGCACAGGGCGACCGCGCGCGCCGTGGCCGAGGGACATGCCGACATCGGCGCGCTCGATGCGGTCACGTGGCGTGACGTCGAGCGGTGGGAACCCGCCCTGGCCGGAAGGTTGCGCGTCACCGGCCACAGCGACACCGCGCCGGGACTGCCGCTGATCGCCGCGCGCGGCCTCGACGCCGGGCTGATTCGCCAATCCGTCGCCGAGGCGCTGACGGCGGTCGATGGGGCGGTGACCGGGGTTCTGGGGATCCGTGGCCTTGCCATCATCGCGGCCGCCGATTACATGGCCGTACCGACCCCGCCCGCGCCCGCATGACGCGCCGCCCCGGAAGGGCCGGGCCCGCTCTCGATGCGCCGACGGCCCTGCCCCGCCCGGTCGATCCGGCGCCCCCCGCCCTGCACCCGATCCGGCCGATGCGATCCCCCCCCAGATCGCGGGACTTGCGCCGCACGATCAACAAGGCGTTGCTTTTCGCGCCCCGATCGGCCCTACTGGCGCCGATCCGACAAGCATATGAGTGATCCTTGACGCCCCTTCATCCCCTCCGCCCCGGCCCCACCGCTAACCCCCTGCAGGCACCGGCCGACGACGGCGCGCGCGCGGCAGGCGCGGGCACGGCAGGAGCGGGCGCGGACGGCTTGCGGCTGTCGCCACGGCATCCGATGGGGGGCAGAATGAAGGACTGGCTGCGCAAACATCCCGAGGTACGCACGATCCGCGTCGCAGCGGCCGATCTCAACGGGCAGCCGCGCGGCAAACGCATTCCGGCACGTTTCGCCGACCGGGTGGTCGCCGATGGCACCCGCTTTCCGATGTCGGTGCTCAACCTCGACATCTGGGGCGAGGATATCGACGACAGCCCGCTGATCTTCGACAGCGGCGACGCCGACGGCGTGTTGCGCCCGACCGAGCGCGGCTTCGTCCCGATGCCCTGGCTCGAGGCGCCGAGCGCGCTGTTGCCGATCTGGATGTTTCGGGAGAACGGCCGCCCCTACGAGGGCGATCCGCGCCACGCCCTGCGCGCCGTGGTCGAACGCTATCGCGCCCGCGGCTTGACGCCGGTGGTGGCGACCGAGCTTGAATTCTTCCTGATCGACGACAGCGGCAAGACGCTTCAGGTGCCGCTGAGCCCGCGTTCGGGCAAGCGGCGCAAGGCCGCCGAGACGCTGTCGATCCGCGCCCTCGATACGTTCGACACCTTCTTCACCGATCTCTACGATGCCTGCGAGGTAATGGACATTCCCGCCGACACGGCGATTTCGGAAACCGGACTGGGGCAGTTCGAGATCAACCTGATGCATAGCGACGATGCCTTGCGCGCGGCCGACGATACATGGCTGTTCAAGATGCTGGTCAAGGGGTTGGCCCGGCGCCACGGGTTCGCGGCATCGTTCATGGCCAAGCCCTATCCCGAATATTCGGGCAACGGGCTGCATACCCATTTTTCCCTGCTCGACGACGAGGGGCGCAATGTCTTCGACAATGGCGGCCCCGAGGGCAGCGCGATCTTGCAGCACGCGGTCGGCGGCTGCCTGGAGCTGATGCATGAAAGCACGCTGATCTTCGCCCCCCATGCGAACAGCTACGACCGGCTGGTGCCGGAGATGCACGCCCCCACCGGGATCTCCTGGGCCTATGAGAACCGCACGGCGGCGGTGCGCATTCCCTCCGGCAGCCCGGCCGCACGGCGCATCGAGCACCGCGTCGCCGGCGGCGACGTCAATCCCTATCTCATGATCGCCGCGATCCTCGGAGCGGCCTTGATAGGGATCGAGGACGCGATCACCCCGCCGCCGCCGATCACCGGCAATGCCTATGCCCTGGATCTGCCGCGCATTCCGGCAGACTGGCGCGAGGCGATCGACGATTTCGAAAGTTCGGAGGCCGTCGCGCGGATCTTCGCGCCGGAACTGGTGCGCAATTACGTGCTGACCAAGCGGCAGGAACTCCATTACATGGCCGATCTCAGCCCCGAGGAGCAGGTGGAGCTCTATCTCGACACCGTCTGATGCGCCCTTGATGCGCCCCGGCCGCCCGGCTAGTGTCGGCCAAACAACCCAAGAGACATCCATGCTGATCGGCATCCTGCAGACCGGAGAGGCGCCCGAGGCGCTTCGCGGCGCTTTCGGCGATTACCCCGACATGTTCGCACATCTCCTGAAGGATCAGGGGTTCGAATTCCGCAACTGGCCGGTGGTACGCGGTGATTTCCCGTCTTCGGTCCACGACGCCGACGGCTGGCTCATCACCGGATCACGCCACGGCGCCTATGAGGATCTGCCCTTCATCCCGCCGCTCGAGGATTTCATCCGCCGCAGCTACGAGGCGGCTGTGCCGCAGGTCGGCATCTGCTTCGGCCATCAGATCATCGCCCAGGCGCTTGGCGGGCGGGTGGAGAAATTCGACGGCGGCTGGGCGGTGGGGCCGCAGGAATACGAGATCGAAGGTGCCCCGGTGGTGATGAACGCCTGGCATCAGGATCAGGTCACCGGGATGCCGGCCGCGGCGGAGCGCATCGGCTGGTCGCCCTTCTGCGCCAATGCCGCGCTGATCTACGGGGACCGGGCGCTGAGCGTGCAGGCGCATCCGGAATTTTCCGACGGCTTCGTAGAGGGGCTGATCCGCACCCGCGGCAAGGGGGTGGTGCCCGACGATCTGATGGAGCAGGCCCTTGACCGGCTGGGCGAGCCGCTCTCGACCGACCGGATCGCGGCACGGATCGGCGAATTCTTCAAGGCCCATGACAGCACGACCGCCAGGAAGGCGGCAGGGTAGACCCCGAAAGGATCCCATGGCGGACTGGACAGACAAGTTGCCCGAGGCGGCGCGCGACTATATCGCGGGCCGGCGGCTCGACGAGGTGGAATGCATCGTCTCGGACATCGCGGGGGTGGCGCGCGGCAAGGCGATGCCGGCGTCGAAATTCCGCAAGCAGCCGACGTTCTTCCTGCCCAACTCGATCTTCCTGCAAACGATCACCGGGGATTGGGCCGACAATCCGGTCGGCGCCTTCACCGAACCCGACATGATCCTGGTGCCGGACATGTCGACGGCGACCGCCGCGCCCTGGACCGCGGACGTGACCTTGCAGATCATCCATGACGCGACCGACCAGCAGGGCCGGCCGATCCCGTTCTCGCCGCGCAACGTGCTGCGTCGGGTGGTCGAGCTTTACGAGGCCGAGGGGCTGAGTCCGATCATAGCACCGGAAATGGAATTCTTCCTCGTCGCGCGCAACATCGATCCCAATCAGCCGGTGATCCCGCCGATGGGCCGCTCGGGCCGGCGCGCGGCGGCCAAGCAGGCCTATTCGATGTCGGCGGTGGACGAATACGGCACGGTGATCGACGACATCTACGATTTCGCCGAATTGCAGGGCTTCGAGATCGACGGCATCTTGCAAGAAGGCGGCGCCGGGCAGATCGAGATCAACCTCAATCACGGCGCGCCGGTGCAACTGGCCGACGAGATCTTCTATTTCAAGCGGCTGATCCGCGAGGCGGCCTTGCGCCACGATTGCTTCGCCACCTTCATGGCCAAGCCGATCGAGGGGGAGCCCGGCTCGGCCATGCACATCCACCACTCGGTGGTCAACGTGCAGGACGGCAAGAACATCTTCTCGGACGCCGATGGCAACGAGACCGACACCTTCATGCACTTCATCGCCGGGATGCAGACCTATCTGCCGGCGGTGATCGCGATCCTTGCGCCCTACGTCAATTCCTACCGCCGCTACGTCCCCGATTTCGCCGCACCGATCAACCTCGAATGGGGCCGTGACAACCGCACGACCGGGCTTCGGGTGCCAATCTCGGACCCCGGCGCAAGGCGGCTGGAAAACCGGCTGGCGGGGATGGATTGCAACCCCTATCTGGCCTTCGCCGCCTCGCTCGCCTGCGGGCTGATGGGCCTGCGCGAAGGCAAGCTGCCGCGCGCCGAATGTACCGGCGACGCCTATATGTCGGCCGACGAACTGCCGACCAACGTGGGCGACGCGCTCGACCTCTTCAGCGAATGCACCCCGATCCGCGAAATCCTCGGGGTCGATTTCTGCAGCGTCTACGAATCCGTCAAGCGCAACGAATACAAGGAATTTCTTCAGGTCATCAGCCCGTGGGAGCGTGAGCACCTGTTGCTGAACGTATGAACCTTCTCTTCGCCAACGACCGCGCCGGCCGCTATCCGTCCAGCTATTACGCGGCCGCTCTGCCCGGGCATCTGCGTGACCGCCCGGCACGCGGGCCTCTGCGCGGCGAACTGCATGCCGACGTCTGCGTCGTGGGGGCCGGCTTCACCGGGCTTTCGGCGGCACTGCATCTGGCGCGGCGGGGGCTGTCGGTGGTTGTTCTGGAGGCGCATCGCGCGGGTTTCGGCGCCTCGGGGCGCAACGGCGGGCAGATCGGCTCCGGCCAGCGGCTGGAACAGGACGCGCTCGAGGCGATGGTCGGGCGGGCCGACGCGCGGCGGCTGTGGGACCTTGCCCAGGACGCCAAGGCGCTGGTGCGCGGACTGGTGGCCGAAGGGGCGATGCCGGCCGCGCTGCGCCCCGGCGTGGCCCACGCCTGCCGGCATCCGCGCGAGGTCGGCCATGCCCATGCCTATGCCGAGAAGCTTGCGCGCGAATATGATTACGACGCCGTCGAACCGCTGGACCGCGCCGGCATCGCGGCATTGACCGGATCACCGGTCTTCGCCGGCGGCACCCTCGATCACGAGGCCGGGCATCTTGATCCGCTGGTCTTCGCGCTGGGGCTTGCCGATCTGGCCGAGGCCGCCGGTGCCACGATCCACGAAGGCACATTGGTGGAGGGCATCGACCGGCAGGGCGGTGCCGCGGGGCCGGGGACGCTGGTGCTGCACGCCGCGCAGGGCGGAACGGTCCGGGCCGGGCAGGTGGTGCTGGCCTGCAACGGCTATCTGGGCGGGCTGAACGGGCGGGTCGCGGCGCGGGTGATGCCGATCAACAACTTCATCGTCGCGACCGCCCCATTGGGCGCCGAGCATGCCGCGATCCTGCCGCGCGACGTCGCAGTTGCCGATAGCCGGTTCGTCGTCAACTACTGGCGCCGCAGCCCCGACGGCCGGCTTCTGTTCGGCGGCGGCGAAAGCTACGGCTACCGTTTCCCGCGCGATATCGCCGCGGTGGTGCGCCGGCCGATGCTTCGGATCTATCCGCAGCTTGCCGACCTGCCCGTCACCCATGCCTGGGGCGGCACGCTGGCCATCACCATGAACCGGCTGCCGCATTTCGCCCGGCCGGCGCCCGGCATCCTTTCGGCCGGGGGCTATTCGGGCCATGGCGTCGCCATGGCGACGCTGGCGGGGCGGCTGCTGGCCGAGGCCGCGGCGGGCATGTCCGAGGGTTTCGATCTGATGGCGCGGCTGCCGGCGCCGCGCTTTCCGGGTGGTGCGACCCTGCGCGCCCCGCTTCTCGCGCTGGCGATGCGCTGGTATGCGATGCGCGATCTCATCGGCTTGTGATCGCGCCCCGGCACGATTCCCGATGGCCTTGCATGCGGATCTGTCCTACACATTTCCTGAAACTGAATTTCAGGATGGGTGAAAGATGAGCAGTGCAAGCGTCTACGACGCCGAACCGATCCCCGATGCTGCGCGCGCCGAGATCGACCGCATGCTGCGGTCGGGCGACCTGTTTCGCTATACCAGCGACGACGCGCCTGTATCCCGGCTTGAA